>CAYJBD010000099.1:3190-3462 GCA_964368465.1 uncultured Muribaculaceae bacterium | reverse complement strand
CCACCTACTATCTACTTAATAATAACATATATTTCATAAAATGAAAATATTTTTACTTTACTTTTTTACTATTTATATTATAATTAAGTAGGAGGAAGATATTATGAAAATTACAGCTAATAAAGATGCTTGTATTGGATGTGGTGCTTGTGAAGCAATCGCTCCTACTTACTTTGAACTTAACGAAGAAAGACTAGTTGTTGTTAAAACGGCTGAAGTTGCTGATGGTGATGCTGATAGTGTTACTGATGCATGTGGATCATGTCCAACTG
>CAYJBD010000099.1:0-3180 GCA_964368465.1 uncultured Muribaculaceae bacterium | reverse complement strand
TCATGCGACCATTCATTTTATCCACCTACTATCTACTTAATAATAACATATATTTCATAAAATGAAAATATTTTTGCTTTACTTTTTTATTATTTATATTATAATTAAGAAGGAGGATATTATATGAAAATTACAGCTAATAAAGATGCTTGTATCGGATGTGGTGCTTGTGAAGCAATCGCTCCTGATTACTTTGAACTTAACGATGAAAGACTTGTTGAAGTGAAAAAAGCAGATGTTGCTTCAGGTGATAATGATAGTGTTACTGAAGCTTGTGGGTCTTGTCCTACTGCTGCTATTAGTGCAGAATAAAAAGAGATTATTAATCTCTTTTATTTTGGCTTAAATTATATAATCTGCCCACTTCTTTAGGATTTAAAGTTCTAAACTCTCCTGATTTTAAATTATCTAACCCTAAGAAACCTACTCTTTCTCTTTTTAACTTTAATACGTTATAATTAACAGCTTCAAACATTTTCTTAACTTGATGATTTTTCCCTTCATGAATAGTTATTTCAACAATACAACTGTTAGTTGGATAATCTGTTTTCTTAAGTTTTACTCTGCTTGCTTTTACTTTAACACCATCTATTTCAACACCATTTTTCAATTGATTAATAGATTCACCTTTGATAACACCTTCTAGTTTAGCAACATATACTTTGTCTATTTCATTAGATGGGTGCATTAATAAATTTGAAAGATCACCATCGTTAGTAAGAATTAGTAATCCTGTCGTATCGTAGTCTAATCTTCCTACTGGATAAATTCTTTTATCAGTTGGTATTAGATCTATTACAGTTTTACGATTATGTTCATCTTTTACTGTTGTAACTACACCTTTTGGTTTGTTAAGAAGATAATATACTTTGTCTTCTTTTTTTAATAAGTTCCCATTAACAACAATTGAGTCATTGTATTCAGCTTTAAAACCTAATTCTGTTATTACTTCACCATTAACTATTACTTTACCTGCAGTTATTAATTCTTCCGCTTTACGTCGTGAACATACTCCACTGTTAGCAATTATTTTTTGTAATCTTTCCATAGGACACCTCTTTTTCTAGTACATTATATCAAAAAACAAAGAAAAAAGATAGTAGTAGTTTACTATCCAACTTAATTAGCATTATTTTTGTTGTTTGTTTTTATTACATTGTAAGATTATTGAGACAATCATAAATATTACAAAGAAAGCATCAAACACTCCTGTTGATTCGTTTAATCCATAAGTGGCAAATGATAGAAATGTAAAACAAAGAACTACTACCCACACTATAATTGCTACTTTTTTAGTAGTAAAAATTGCTTTAATATTACTTTTAGCTGCTAATGCAAAAATTAATAAAGCAAGATTATATAAGAACATACTTCCCAACCACGTAAAGAAAACGGCATATCCTTGCGACTGAGTTCCCATTTCCGGAATATCTGATACTTGAAAAATAATATTATTAACAAAAAGAAGTGTTGGATAAAATATTATTAGATATGTCATTATTACAAATGATTTACTATATTCTAATAATTGAATATTTGGCGTGTTTGTTTCATACTGTCTTTGTGCTATTATTCCTTTTTGTAAGAAAGAATCTTGCATAACAGTACTACCAAGGTATTTTTTCAGTTTATTATCCATGGTGTTTATATCTTTACTCAAAGCTGCTGCTATAGTTGCAAAAAGAACATACATTAGAAATAAACCTGGGAGAATAAATATTATTGAAATAACGACATTAATCCCTGTGACTAATGTTGCTAATAAGAATGAAAAATAAATCAAAGCACAGCTGACAACTATTAATATTGACATTGACTTTATAAACTCTTTGCATTTTTTAGTTGTTACATTACCATTATTAGGTACTGTTTGCATAACCATATTATTTACATCATTAATATTAGATTGCGGCGTATTAACACTGCTATTTTCACTAGTTATGTTAGTTCCACAACTACCACAAAATTGTTGTCCTTCAATGATTTTTTGACCACATTTACTACAATACATATATTAATTCCTCCTATTTTATATTAATACTGTATCATTTATGCGTTGCTCAGTCAATTTATTTATTACAGTTACTTTTTACATAAGCTTTATACCTACTTGGCGATACTGCTCTATGATAATCTATTTTAGGAAGTGTATCAATTCCTCTTAATCTTAAACTTGGTAAATATACTTCAGCAGTTTCATCAACCTGACTTAAACTATCAGGTTCAGTATTATTAAGTTCTGGCATTACAATAAGTTTTATACTGCTATTATTTGTTAAAACATTTCTACCTATTGATGTTACTTTGGGTAAAATCAATTCTTCAATGGCCGTGTTTTTTTCTAAAGTTCTATGACATAAGTATTCGACGTTATCTAGCTGTAAAGTTTGTAATGTCGTATTGTTACAAAGGAAACTAAGCGGAGTTGATTTTAATCCTGAATCAATATACTTTATTATTCGATTTTTTTTATCTATACCAATTACTGTATTTGTTGAATCTTTTCTAACAAGTGTAATATCTGCTCCAATGTCAGTTTTTTTCAACGAAAGGTTTTTAACAACAGTTTTTTGAGGCAACAAACATTTCTTATCTTCATCAAGAACAAAACCATTTTTTGATTTAATTACGCCTTGATAATAATGATTGACTGATAAAAAGTTGTTGTTAGCATCTAACTCGAAGATAGTTTCATATCTTCCTATATTTTTAACTTCTACAATACTTTTAACTACTTTACCAGCTGCATTTTTTATTGTTTCCACTTTAGCATTTGGGATATTTTTAAAGTTTTCAAGACCAAAAGCTTGAAACTGATTATTTATTTTAACAGTTACTGTCTTGCCATCTTCTTGATATAGTACATATCTTTTAGCTATTTTTTGATTATTTGGAACATATGAGGAATTTAATGTTTTTTCAGCTCTTGTGAATTTATCTTTCCAAAAACTGTTAAATGCTGTAAATTGATAAATATATTTATTTTGTAAACTTAAAATATAATCGTCCATTAACATAAACTTTTCTTTCTCTAAAAAATAAACTTTTCCATTACTGATTACTATATTACCTGGACAATAATAGACATTGTGTACTTCCATATTATATTTGTAAAATTTCTTATCTGCCAGTACATAATTATCTAGTTCAAATTCATATGATTGTGCTTCTAAATTTAAA
>CAYJBD010000098.1:2293-3516 GCA_964368465.1 uncultured Muribaculaceae bacterium | reverse complement strand
ATTATGTTTATGAAGATTTTAATAAATTAAATACTGAAGCTACTAATGTAATGAATTTAGTTAAAAGGTATATGTCAGGTGAACAGGTTGGTGAAGCAATAGTGGAACAACAAGTGCCTGTACAAAATACGGTAGTAGAGGATGTTGCTTCTAGTTCTGATCAATATATTTTAGTAGTAGACGATTCTAATATAGTTAGAAAGTTTATAGAGACTAAGTATAGTGGTCCGTATAAATTAATGATGATAGAAAATGGTAAAGCGGCAATTGATGCGGTACTTGCTAATAATGGTAAAATTAAGTGTATGTTACTTGATTTAAATATGCCTATAATGGATGGTTTTCAAGTATTAGAATATTTTAAACAAGCTAATTTATTTAGTAAGATACCGGTATCTTTAATCACAGGAGATTCTTCTAAAGAAGCGATTGATAAGGCTTTTACATATCCAGTTGTTGATATGCTTCCAAAACCATTTACTGAAGATGATATAAAAAGAATTGTAGATAAGACAATAGAATCAATTACATGGTAAGAGTATTATTACTCTTTTTTTGTAAAGATATTTATAATTGTTGACAATATACGTTTAAAAGTGATAATATTATTGTAGAGTTAAGATAGAGGGTAGAGTATGAATAATGCGAGCGGTATTAATGAAGCGAAAATAGATGAATTAGCACTTAAACTTTATGACTTAATTGAACAAATTCAAATTAAGTTAAATAAAGTTGATGAGTTAACTAATGACTCTAAACAATTTGCTAAAGGTGAATTTGCTGATAATTATTATAAAAAGTATAATGACTTATCAATGAATTTTCCAATATTAATTAGTAATTTAACTACATATGTTACTGATATTGTTGCTTTAAAATATCGTTTTCAAAATGCTGATGATGAATTGAAAAAAGTAATGAATCAAAATGAAATTACTGAAATTAACTCGAATATAAATAGGAAAAGTGAGGACTTATTATGAGTTTAGGAATTAATGATGTTTCTATTGGTTTTAGTGCATCAGGTACACAAGATTATGTTTCAAATTTGAATTCTATTGCAATAACTCAAACTAAAGAAAAGTTAGCGCAAATAGAAGGTATTAGAACAGCTTTACAAAAAGGTTGGGAAGGTAAAGCACAGGAGAATTTTATAGCTAATTTTCAAAAATCAATTGTGAAAACTCAACAAACATTAGATACTATAGAAAAAACATTGGTTT
>CAYJBD010000098.1:1217-2283 GCA_964368465.1 uncultured Muribaculaceae bacterium | reverse complement strand
CATTGGTTTCACAATTTAGTACATTAACAGAAACATGGCAACAACAAGATGCTGAAATGGTTCCGTTGGATTAAAAGGAGTGATGAGATATGGATTGGAGAAATGAAGTACAAAAGGTTACATGGGATGTAACTCAAGGTGTTAGTAACACTTTTGAAAAAGCTGTAGATGGTGCATTTGGATTTGTTAGTGGAGCAGTATCTGATATTTCTGGATTTTTAGGTGGGACTTCTGTAGTAGGTATTAATGTTGCAGAAATACCAAATATGAAAATAGCTATTGAGCAATATGTTCAACAGTTAGAGGCTCATTTAGAAACAATTGAAACTCAAACAGATACGAATATTGCTTTTAAGGGTGAGTATGCTGTTGCTGTTAAACAATATGTTTCAGCTGTAAAAGCAGCTTGTATTGCAGTAACTAGTGGTTTACTTGCGTTCGCAGACCAATTAACTGATATTCAAGCTAAATATGAAGCTTACGATACTACGTTGAAAAGTAAAATTGGTACTGATGCATCGAATGTTGAAAGTCAATTTCAAAAATATACACGTACAACTAATTAAGTTTGTATGTAGAAGGGAATTAGGCTGGTTATCCAGCCTTTTATTCTAATATGACACAAATAAGTGATTTGGAAAATGAAAAATATGCATATCAAGTTTTTAAAGGCCACATTGAACAATTAATTGTATTTTTGACTAATACAATAGATTGTTTAGAGCCGGTTGTTAATAATTTGAATGAAAAGTTTTTAGTAAATAGTATTAGTGTAGATAAAGAGCTAACTTCTATTACAAACCAGACTATGATTAATGATTTAAGTTATTTGAACAATCCTATTTTAGTTCACATCAATGATAAGATTAATAATATTAATTCTTTAATTGTTCAAAAACAAAAAGAAGAAGCTCAACGTAGAGCAGCGGAAGAGGCTCGTCGTATTGCGGCTGAACAAGAAGCACAACGTAAAGCTGCTGAAAGTGCTGCTAATGCAGCAAAAAGTTCTTCGAACTCTACTGCGAGTGCAGTTTCTAAAAGTACAGGTGCTACTTATTCACAGTGG
>CAYJBD010000098.1:0-1207 GCA_964368465.1 uncultured Muribaculaceae bacterium | reverse complement strand
AATATGGGGTGATTAGGAAATGACTGAATATAATACTCAAAATTTAACTGAAATCGTGACAGATATTAATAATAATATTAGTGATGTTATTAGTCTTTTAGATACATACTATACTTTGTTTACTAATATGCCTTCAAATTCTGGTGAATGGGTTGGTAAGAATGCTGAAGAATATGTTCGTATTATAAATGTTCATAAAAAGCAATATAGTGGATTAATTGATAATCTTATTGCTTTGACAAAGGTTATGAGTGATTTTTGTTTTGAAGTAGAAAGTAGTATTCAAAGAATGCAAAGCAAGGTGGAAAGATGATTTTAAAAATAGATATTAATAGTATTGATGATCAAATTACTTCCAATATAAATAAAACTTTGGATGAAATTGCAAAGACTAGAAGTATGTTTGATGGAATAGCAATTCCTAATGGTTTTGCATATAAAACTGAATTTGTTGATATTGCAAGTAATTTGGATGTTGCTAAAGCATCTTTAAATACTGTGAAAGAGTTAGTTGTTGATGCGAAAAAAGAGATGGTAAAACTTACTGATAATTATAAAGTTAATACTAATAATGTTATAGGGGATAGTATTTTAAGGGTTGATAATATGATTAAGAAATAATAGAAGATAGGGCGTGATATTTTGAATAATACTAATTTAATTGTTGGTAACGTTATTAAGTTAAAAAATAATAGTGAGGTTTTAATTGTTGGTATTAATACAAGTACAAACTTTTTTGTTTGTTCTTATCCTAATGGTATTACATCTGTGAATGATATTTTTACTGTAACTAAAGATGATTTTTCTAGTGTTGCATCAAATGTATATCAATTTGATGATAATGGAGTAGTTATTGCTGATAATTCTAGTAATGCTGTTCCTATTCCGTATCAATTTGATGAAAAAGGTATAGTTATTGCTGATAATTCTAATAATTCTAGCAATGAAGGTAATAATTCTGTAGAATATCAATTTAATGAGAACGGTGTAGTTATTGCAGAAAGTAATGGTGTTAATCCTTTTGTTCCTTCTTATGAGAAGAGAACACCAATTGTTGATAATACTAATGTGTTTTCTAAGTCAGATACAGGAAAATATCAATTTGATGCTAATGGAGTAGTGATTTCAGATGGAACAGAAGTACCAGAAGCTGATACAGGAAAATATCAATTTGATGCTAATGGAGTAGTGATTTCAGATGGAACAG
>CAYJBD010000097.1:351-3689 GCA_964368465.1 uncultured Muribaculaceae bacterium | reverse complement strand
GAATTTTTCTACTTCTATTAGTAATTCATCATAATTTTCTAACTTATTTGCTTCTTTTATTTCAGTGAATTTGAAATAGTCATAGGCATTAATTACTGATAAAAATTCTTCTACTGTTGTATTATCATTAATTACTTTTTTTAATGTGTCAGCAAAATTAATTGTATCAATCATTTGATATGATAACAGTAATTCATCTGCAGTCACTAATAACTCTGTTAATAATTGTTTTGGACTTTTACCAGAAGTTTTATTTTTAGAAAACAGTTTAGCAAAGAATCCTTTTTCTTCAACTTCTCCGCTTACCGCTTTGTTTAACTGGTCAATAATGTTTTCTTGTTGCTCGATTTCTTTTCTTAACTCTATTATTGTTTTAGGTGCTGTTAAGTTTTTTAACTTTTCTTTTGAATGTGTTAAAAGAGGTGTAAGTTCTATATATGTTTTATATTCTTGAATTACATTTTTCAGTATTCTTATATTTGAGTATAAATCACCATTATCTTGATTATAATTACGATCTGGATCTTGGATCACTAGCATATTGTTAGCTTTACTTCTTTCCTTACTATCTTTAAGATAACTATTAATATTTATTTCACCTGATGTGGCTAGTGCTATAATATCTTTTACCGACTCTTTTTTAGCATACATAACATCGTGATGAGCTTCTTTATACTTGTTTAAATAATCAGAGTAATCACCAATAGCATTTTTTACCATTAATTCCATTTTTTGTCTTTCAACATAGTTTTCAAATTCTTTTGAATGCTTAACTATTAGTTGGCGAAAATTTAACTCAATGTGTTTAACTAAGTTAGGATTGACCCAGTAAATCGTTTCAAAATCTTTTTCAATGTTATAAAAATCATACCCTTGAGTATTAATAAGTTCAATAAACTTAGTCATATATTCATTTACATATGGTGTTGCATTAAACGAGTTCCCCGTTAATCTTATATTGATTAAACTAAACTTATCGTAAATTGTTTTAATAATATTATTTAGTTTTACAAAATCAAAATCGGCATAATGACTTAACTTATGTAGCAATTGATCAAAATCTAGTTTTTCAAAATATGTATTATAGGGGTTTAAATATACTCCTACTTCTTCATAATTTTTCAACATTGTTTCTTGCTGTTGTAATTTTTCATTTGAATCTATATTAGTATCTTCAAATTTAATAGACATAGACTTGTCAGACAAATATTTTTCAACATTCTCTTTGTAATGTTTATATTTTGCTTCTATTTCTTCAATTGTTTCATTATATTTACTAATATGTGTTTTGGTTTTAGTGGGTAGTGTTGCTAGTAGTTCTGTTTTAACTGCTATATCCTCTTTTATGTAATTGAAGAAATTATCCATTCTTTGTCACCTCTTTATCATCCTTTATTTTTTTCTTTTCTAAATACTCTAAAAAAGTTCCTATTTCAAAATATAGGTCTACTAATTCTTTTTCTGAAAGCATTGCTAAGTCAAAATTAGTTTTATTTTCGTTGTTTTCCATTTGATTCTCCTTTATAGATATTTTATACCCTATATATTAATACTAGCATTATTTGTTATCTTCTACAACATATATCAACTTTTTTCTACTTTCTTTGACATTTTTATAATGTAAAAAAAAGTATCATTCAATACTTTTAGTTTGGGATTTTCAGTTGTTGACCAATACTTAATAGATTACTTGTCAAATTATTAACTCTTTTTATTTCATCGACTGTTGTATTATATGTCATTGCTATTCTATATAAGGAGTCTCCGCTTTTAACGATATAATCAATGTAATTTGGAATATTGCTTATTGTTGGGATTTTTAATTGTTGACCGATTTGTAGCAATGTTGTTGACAAATTATTTAGTTTTTTTATTTCGTCAACAGTAGTGTCAAATTCATATGCTATTTTGTAAAGGGAATCTCCTGCTTTTACAGTGTATGTAATATATTCTGGTGTTTCTGGTTCTACATCTGTTGGAATTATTAGAGTTTGTCCAATTGATAATATATCACTTGTTAAACCATTAATTTTCTTTAACTCATCTACTGTAGTATTGAATTTTCTAGCAATATTATAAAGACTATCTCCACTTACTACTGTGTAAACACTTTCTGGTGTTTCTCCTGTTATTGGTATTAATAAGCTTTGGCCAATGTAAATAGTTGTATTAGTAAGTCCATTTATCTCCATTATTTCTTTTGTAGTGGTGTTATATTGTTCAGCTATTTCTGATAAGGTATCTCCTGGTTTTACGGTGTATGAGATAAAACCTTCTTGAGGTGGTGCGACTATATCTTCGTCTGTTACTTTTAGAGTTTGTCCTATTTGGAATACATCACTGGTTAAGTTGTTTAATTTACGTAAGTTATCTACTGTTGTTCCGAATTTATTAGCTATACTATATAAACTATCTCCTGCTTGTACTGTGTAAATAACTGTTTGACTTCCTTCTGGTGGTGTATAAGGTATTCCTGCATACTGGCTTACTGCTCTTACTACTGCTTCTGAATAATCAAGTGCGTTTTCTTGTAATTTGGCAGCATCCGCTGGATTATCAATAAAACCATATTCTACTAATATCGGTTCAGTTGTTCCAGTTTCTCTGTGGATAAAGTAATAATCTTTAGAAGAATCTTCTGGTAGTCTTCTTTGGTAGTAAGATCTAATCATTTGACCTTCTTGGGCAATACTATTTAATACTGCTTCTGATAAATCACTATCATTGCGAAGAGCATAAATTACTTCAGCACCTTCACCACCACGTGATTAGAAAAATGTAGTTTCTTGACAAAAATACTGCTAATTAACGTTTTATCCGTATTTTTGTAAAATTTAAGTTTATTTATTGCGCGATTTATTGCGCGGTATTGCGCGATTTATTGAGTGGACTTATTCAATCACTTTATAATTCGGCTTTTTATTAGTTCCAAAATTTTCTATTTTATTTTTTTCTGTTAACCTTCTAAGATAATATCTTACTATATCGTTTATTTGACTTCTTGATATCCCAGGACTATCTCCAATTATTCTATAAAGTTCAGTTTCTATATTTAATTCTTCTATTACAATAGTCGGAATCATAGAAACAAATAAATCATCTTCTTTAAAAATTGGAGATGTTCCAAAATGTATATTTGTATATTTAGATATTTTTTTAATCCCCGAACCTAGTTCATCCGCCAAACCAATTTCTTTAAAAAATTTAGCTATCTTTGGATTTTTAGGGTATGGAGTAAAGTTATCTGCGTCAATATATCCTATTCTTTTAGCTTTATTTGCATTCTCAGTCCTAATATACTCTTTTTCAATTATTAACTTAGCAGGAGTCGGATTTGA
>CAYJBD010000097.1:0-341 GCA_964368465.1 uncultured Muribaculaceae bacterium | reverse complement strand
TATCTCTTGTACTAATCCTTTGCCCATCTTCAATATAAAATTTATCATTTACATGCTTTTTAAAGAAATTTATTAATCGCTCATAACTATCCAATAAGTTAGTTCTAATATCATCTCTATCATCATATCTTTCGGTATTTTCGATTTTTAATATAGCATCAGTCTTATAATAAGATATCGCTGATGAAATAACATCATCTTTACCAAACAAAAGAATAGCAGCTAAATTTAATCCTTCTTCTCCTGTCTCAATATTTTTTTCATACAAAGATGCACTTCTTAATAACTCTATATCATTAAATTTTCCCCATGGATGATTAGCACTTTTATTAACAGCCATT
>CAYJBD010000096.1:0-3774 GCA_964368465.1 uncultured Muribaculaceae bacterium | reverse complement strand
ATAACAGAGAACTATATAATAGAAAAAAATTATATTCAAAATTTTGAGTTTAATTCACCTCTAGAAGAAGTAAGTGCATATTATAGTTTATTAAATAATGATTCTAAATTTTTTAAATATACAAATGAAATGTTATCTCAATTAAATATATATGGCTCTTTACCAGTTAATGCAAATGAAGTTGTTATTAATCAATTACAAGCAGACTATTTAATTGAGTTAGGGGCGACTATGTATTTTGAAGTGGAGCCATCTAAAGATACTTCAAGGATATATCAACCTTTATCTTATGATGAGATTGTGGCTGATAAACAGAAATTAGTCTTTGGTAGTACTTACATCATAATTACTGGAATTGAGATGTTTGATATAGAGGAGTTTGATGTTTTGAAGGATATTAGTATTAATAAAGCTAATGTTGAATATAAAGACTTGTATCAAAGATTTATTGTTGAACAAAAAGAGAAATTTAATAAATTTATTGTAAATGATGAGTTTTTTGAGATGACTAAGTTTCAAAAAAATACACAAACAAGCATGGATATATTTAATTTTAAAACAAATTTCAGGGAAGTTGATTATTATGATTTGAAGTTATATGAAGGTATTACAAGTAGAGTGCCGGTTATTACTAATAGTGGTGTGGTTACTGTTGATAGCCTTAATCCTGATGAAATTATAATTACGGAATTTACACTAAGTACATTGTTTTCGGAATTTGATATTATGGGTAATTATGAAAATTTAGTTTTAGAATATGAAGAAGCTAATACTAAGCGAAATAAACTTATTGATGATGAATTTGGAAAGTATGAGAATGATCCAAATTATGTAATTCAGGAAATACCAGAAATAAAGTATCCTAATTTTAATGAGGAAGCAAAGATTTATTTGGATTCATTTGTCAAACAATATAATATAATAGGTAGTGAAATTAGTGTTTTTATCGATGATAAATTTAATATAGTAGATGATAGTGTAAGTAATGATTTTACTTTTAAAATAGTTGGTGTTGCCACTATTGATAGCAAACAAATTTCTAATTTAGTTAATTATTCAGTGATAGAAAATTATATGCGTGAAAATGTTGAAGTTTATGGAATATCGATTATAGAAAAAAATAAAGATAAAATTATAGATATACTAGATGAATTTCCTCAGAGTGGTGCTAAATATACTTCTTCTACTGTTTATAGTGATACTGTTTTAAAACTGGAAGAAACAGTTATTTCAATTGAAAAAATTTCTTATTATGTTAGTTTTGGGTTTTTAGTTTTTACAATACTACTATTTTCTAATTTTATAGTTAGTAGTATTAATTCTAAAAGAAAAGATATTGGTATTTTGAGGAGTTTAGGAGCGACTAAAAAAGATATATTTTTAATATTTTTATTTGAAAGTTCTATCATAGGAATTATGTCTTATGTACTATCAATAATTGTTTGTTTTATATCAGTTGGGTATGCGAATAGTGTGATTGCTAGTGAAGTATTTATTGATATGTATCCGATTATATTTAATTATGATATATTCTTATATAGCGCTTTAACGTTAGTAATAATTATATTTTTTAGTTCATTATTACCAGTTATAAAAATTATAAGTATGAGACCTATTGATATTATTAATAAAAAATAAATTGAACTATTAATTAGTTCTTTTTTATTGCATTTTTAATAGTATAAGAGTATATTTGTATTATATGGAGGGTTTTATGAAAGTAGTAAAGAGTGAATGGTATATAGATGGAAGTTCTAGAAGTAACAAAAAAGAGAGTGTTTGTTTTAATATGCTACATACTAATGATGATTTTTATGAAGGTATTGTTAATTACGAAGGTAAGAAGAGTTTAGTTTTTGGTACTATTTCTAATGATATGATAAGATTAGTTAAGTTTGCTAGTTCTGATAATAAATCATCGGTTTTGATTGAGGGAGCATTAGTAGATGATTGTTATTGTGGTACTTTATCTTTAATGGATGGTAGTAATACTTTTACTGTAGGTGAGTGTTATACAGAAGTTTTTAATGATATTATGTCAATGGAAGAGATATGCTATTTACGTGATGAAATCAAGAATAAAAAGAGAAAATTGGATGGACTTAAGAAAATTAAATATAATAATAATTTAGCAATATTAGGTGGTTTTACTGAAGAGAGTAAAGTTATTATTAAGATGTATACAGATGACATAAGAGACTAGTTCTCTTTTTTTGTTGACAGTCAAGACATTTACTTATCAATAGTATCATGTTATACTTTTATTATGAAAAGAGGTATTTAAATGTTAAGAAAAGATGAGAGATTGGTAATGGATAATAAGTGTATTGATCAACTTAGATCTTTGTCTTTAGATATGATTAATGAAGCTAATAGTGGTCATCCTGGGATTGCTTTGGGGGCTGCACCGTTAATTTATTCTATATTTGCAAGAAATTTAGTGTTTGATCCTAGTAATCCTAAATGGATAAATAGAGATCGTTTTGTATTGTCAGCAGGACATGGGTCAGCTTTATTATATTCTACTTTGTTTATGTCTGGATATAATATTACAATAGATGACTTAAAGAATTTTCGTAAAATTGATTCTATTACACCGGGGCATCCTGAATATGGGGTTACTCCTGGAGTAGAAATGTCTACAGGACCTTTGGGACAAGGGTTAGCATCTTCTGTTGGTATGGCTATAGCAGAGAGATATCTTGCTAGTATTTATAATAAGAATAAGAGAAATATAATTGATTATTATACTTATGTTTTATGTGGAGATGGAGATCTAATGGAAGGTGTTTCATATGAGGCGGCTTCACTTGCTGGGACATTAAAATTAAATAAGTTAATTGTTTTATATGATTCTAATAATATTTGTTTAGATGGTAAGACTAATACTACTTTTAATGATAATATTGCTAAGAGATTTGAGTCACTTGGATGGAATTATTTATTAGTTAATAATGAAGATGATATTGAGGCAATAGATAAAGCAATTAAGAAGGCTAAATCTAGTGATAAACCAACACTTATTGAAGTAAAAACAACGATAGGTAAATATTCTTCATTACAAGGTACTAATAAAGTACATGGATCTGTATTAAGTGAAGAAGATACGACTAATATTAAGAAAAAGATGGATATTAGAGATATTCCATTTACTGTATCTAATGAAACTGTTAATCATTTAAGTCAACAAATAAATGAGCGTAATAGTTCGGTTATTAATGATTGGAATAAGAAGTTTAATAAATTAGATGATAATACTAAGAAAATGTTAGAAGAGTTAACTCATGATATATTTGATATAGATATGAAGGAGTTAGATTTGGATTTTGAAGGTATTACTGAAGAAGCACCTAGAGAGACAGCGGGTAAAGTATTAAATGCGTTAGCTAAGTGTTATCCTTATATAATAGGAGGAAGTGCTGATGTTGCTAGTTCAACAAAAGCTTATCTAGAAGATATGGGAGATTTTGCTAGTAATAAAACTGGTGGAAGAAATATTTTATATGGAGTAAGAGAACATGCGATGGGAGCTATTACTAATGGTTTAGCACTTTCTGGTATGTTGCCGTTTGCATCTACTTTCTTAACATTTAGTGACTATATGAAGCCATCTATTAGATTAGCAGCTTTAATGAATTTACCAGTTATGTATTTATTTACTCATGATTCAATTACAATAGGTGAAGATGGACCAACTCATCAACCAATAGAACAGTTGATTAGTCTTCGTTCTATTCCTAATGTAGAAGTGTTTAGACCAGCTGATCCTAATGA
>CAYJBD010000095.1:0-3876 GCA_964368465.1 uncultured Muribaculaceae bacterium | reverse complement strand
AATTACTTGCTGTTACTGATCCAATTACAACACAAGAATATATCTTAAAAGAAGTACAAAACGTTTATCGTTCTCAAGGTGTTGATATATCTGATAAACACGTTGAAATTATTGCTAGACGTATGATTAATAAAATTCGTATCGTTGAAGGTGGAGATACATTGTTTATGCCTGGAGCATTAGTAAATATTCATGAATTTACTTCAGGTAATAAAGATGCTATCTTACAAGGTAAAAAACCAGCTTTAGGTAAACCAGTATTACTTGGTATTACTAAGGCATCACTTGAAACTGATTCATTCTTATCTGCTGCATCATTCCAAGAAACAACAAGAATCTTAACTGATGCTGCTATTAAGGGTAAAGTGGATACGTTAGAAGGACTGAAAGAAAATGTTATTATAGGTAAATTAATTCCAGCAGGTACTGGTATTAAAAACTATCGCAATGTTGAATTTGATCTTGAAAGTGAATTTACTGATGAGGAACCATTAGAAACATTAGAAGAAGAATTTATGGAATAAGCATTTGCTTATTCTTTTTTTTTGTTATGTGTTATAATATTATTAGGAGGATATTCATGAAAAAAATTATTATCAATATTTCAATCACTTTGGTTGTTGGGTTAGTATTATTTTACTTTTGGTTACCACCAATCAATGTTACAAGTTCTGATTTTTGGAGTTACATTACATTTTTGGTGATCATATTTGTATTTATTACTTTATTTACTAGTTCTTCTAATTTTAAAGAGGAGCTTATTAAGGCTAATAAAACAGGAAAGTTACCTAAAGGAGTTGGTTTTACTAAATACTTAGTGATTTTAGTTGGTTTATTTATATTACCGATTGTTATTAATTTTGTATTATCACCTTTGTTCTTTTCTAATGAATATTATAAAAGAATAAGTGTTAGTGAAGAAGTAAGCTTTAGTGAAGGTGTAGAACCAGTTAATTTTAATTCTCTGCCCTTACTTGATAAAGCATCTAGTCAAATCTTAGGAGATAGAGTAATGGGTCAGTTGCCTGAGTTAGTTTCACAGTTTTATGTATCTACACAGTATACACAAATTAATTTGAATGAAGAAATACTTAGAGTAACACCATTAGAGTATGATGGATTAATTAGATATTTTACTAATAGAGAAGAAGGTGTTGCTGGTTATATTACAGTTGACTCTATTACAGGAGAGTCAGAGCTTACAAAATTAGAAGAAGGTATGAAGTTTATGGATTCTGCTTATTTTGGTGAAGACTTAAATCGTCATATTCGTTTTAATTATCCTACTGAAGTATTTAGTGATAAGTATTTTGAACTAGATAATGAAGGTAATCCTTATTGGGTTGTACCTACTTTGGAATATAAAGGTATTGGTATTAGAGAAGAGGTTAGTGGTGTTATTTTAGTTGATCCAATTAGTGGAGATATGAAAAAGTATGATATTGAAGATGTTCCAGAGTGGGTGGACCATGCTTATCCATCTCAATTGGTGCTTAATCAAATTAATGATTGGGGAAAATATGAGAATGGTTTCTTAAACTCTATTTTTGGGCAAAGAGATGTAGTTACTTCAACTGAAGGTTATAACTACTTAGTAATGAATAATGATGTTTATTTATATACAGGTATTACTTCAGTGGCACAAGATGAGTCTAATTTAGGATTTGTCTTAGTAAATTTACGTACTAAAGAAACTAATTTTTATGCTTCACCAGGAGCAGAAGAATATTCGGCAATGGCTAGTGCAGAAGGACAAGTACAAAACCTTAAGTATACTTCAACTTTTCCAATACTGATTAATTTAAATAATAGACCTACTTATTTAATGAGTTTAAAAGATAATGCTAATCTCGTTAAGATGTATGCGTTTGTTGATGTAGAAGATTATCAAAAAGTAGTTGTTACCGATGTTAATGATGGAATAGTTAAAGCAGCTGAAAATTATTTAGATACTAATATAGGATTAGATACAACTGAGATTATTTATGAAGAGATTCAAGTAAGTTCAATTACGTTTGCGATTATAGATGGTAATACAAATTACTATATAGTTGGTACTAATGGTAAAAAGTATGTTGCTGATATTATGATAAATGAATTTTTCTTACCTTTTGTTAAGGTTGGTCAATATATTAATGTAGGATATAGACAAGGAAATGTTAACAGTAATGATGTATACGAACTATTAGAAGTAAAGTAAATCTTTACTTTTTTTGTGATTTTCGATAAAATGTATGTAGAATAAGAAGGTGTAAGATGAGAATTGGAATCGATGTAGATGGAGTTTTAAATAATATTGGTGATTGGCATATTTCTTATGGTAAAAAGTTTTGTGTTGAAAATAATATTGTTAGACCTGTTTCGTTGAATGCTTATTTTGTCAAAGATATTTTCCATTTGACTAAGGAAGAGAGAAATGCATTTTTAAATAGATATATGGTTGATTTAGTTCACAATATACCAATTAGATATTTTGCTAGTGAAGTTATTAAAGAACTTAAGAGAATGGGGCATACTATTGTTATATTAACTGCTAGAGATAATGAATTTTTAGTGGGAGAACATGCTGGTAAAATAGAGGAATATACAAGGAATTGGTTGAATAAACATGAGATTTTATATGATGAGATTATCACTAGTAGTCACTCTAAAGCTAATGATTGTTTTGCTAATGGAATTGATGTAATGATTGAAGATAAAGACATTAATATTATGGATATTAGTATGCATATGCCTGTTTTATGTTTTGATGCTTTACATAATCAACATATTAATGGAGTAAGAGTACATAGGGTTTATTCTTGGTATGATGTGTTAGAATATTTTAAAAATTTAGGGCCTGAAAAAACGGTTGAAGATATAGAGGTTATTTAGAGATTTATTAACAATTGATAAATCTTTATTTTTTTGTTATAATATGTGCTTAAATGGAGGTTGCAATGTTAAAAGAAAAAAACTATGTTTTGTATTCTAAAAAAATAAAACAGGATAGTGAAATTATCATGTTTTCTGATATTCATTATATGAAGGGCTATTGTGAAGAAAAACTTAATAGTATTGTTGATTATGTAAAATTTAATAATCCTGATTATGTTTGCATACCAGGAGATATTATTGAGGATTTGAATTCACCGAAAGATCTTGTGCTGGAAAGTTTTTTGAAAAATATTGCAGATTGTGCTCCTACTATTGTATCTTTAGGTAACCATGATATCATGGCTAAGTGTGATAAAAAGTGGGTTAAAAGCGATTGTAGCGATTATATTTCTTTTCTTAAATCAATAAATAATATTCATGTTTTAGATGATTCTATTCAACGTTTTTCTGATAGCGGAATTTCTTTTACAGGACTTACTATGCCTTTTGAATACTATGAAAATGAAAGAGAAAGTAGTGTTGCTTTTAATGAATTATTATTAAAGAAAGGAAGTCTGCTTAGTGCTTCAAATTATTATTTTGATTTAATGAATTGTTTTGATAGTTCTTTACTAGAGATTGTATTGTTACATTCACCTACTAATTTAGTGAAAAGTGGTGTGCTGAGTGATTTTGATATAGTTTTATCTGGACATATGCATGGAGGAGTGGTTCCTACTTGTATAGAAAGTTTTATTGGTAATTATGGTATTGTTAGTCCAGTGAAGAAATTTTTTCCTTCTCATGTTCGCGGATTGACAAAGTCAAATGATACTTCGATAATTGTTAGTTCTGGGATTCAAAGAATGAATTTGCCTTTTTCGGATAAAATTTTTACTCCTGAAGTTACAAAAATCATGATTAAAAAGAAATAAAATAATATATATTGACATATTTATATAATGGTGATATATTATATGTGCTAATTAAATGGGTTTTGCTTTGAGGCAAAATTTTATT
>CAYJBD010000094.1:0-3893 GCA_964368465.1 uncultured Muribaculaceae bacterium | reverse complement strand
TTTCAGATTGATATACTCGAAAGTCGCTTGGTGCGACAATAAAATCTTTTGGAGCAGATGAGGAGAATCGAACTCCCATCACAGCCTTGGCAAGGCCGTATTCTAACCATTGAACCACATCTGCACTTGATAATATTATATTACCAAATTATTATTTATATGGCAATATTTTACAGTGATTATTTTGTCTTTTATTGTTATAATGCTATATGTGTGGTACTATTATCATACAATAATAGAAATAGGAGATTTATGAAATATAATATATTAGGGTGTATAAAGCTTATTTTATCGTTTTTAATTATTATGGTTTTAGTTAGTTATGAACCTACTAGTAGTAAGGTTAGTACTGTTGCTTTAGCATATAATTTAGATTATGATAAATTACCTGTCTTTGTAGCACCTGTAATTGAAGAAGTTGTAGTTGAGGAAGAGTATGTTCCTACTGTTGAAAAAGTCGTTCCTCCAGTAGTAGAAGAAATTATTCCACCAGTAGTTGAAAGTGTTGTTACTGATCCAGTGCTTGAAACTTTCATAGGTAATCTTAGTTGGTATGGACCTGATTGTTATGGTTGCTCTGGTATTACTGCCTCTGGGCATAATGTTTTTACAAGTGGTATTTACTATGAAGATGCTACTTATGGTACAGTTAGAATAGTAGCAGGGGATAGAAGTTTACCTTTTGGTACAGTAGTTCGTATTACTAATGCTAATTTATCTAGTGATCCAGTACTTGCAGTTGTTTTGGATAGAGGAGGAGCTATTGGATTAGATAAAAATTATATGTTTGATTTGTTATTTGATTCAGAAAGTTCTTATAATAGTGTACATGGTAGTACAACGTTTGAAATACTTAGATATGGTTATTAAGTTAGAGTTATTCTAACTTTTTATTTTGTCAATACTTTTAATTATTTGATTTATTTGTTATGATTAATTGGAGGTGTAAGGATGAATGAATTAATCATAAAAGAAATAGCTAAAGATTTAGGTCTTAATGCTAGTAAAATAGAAGTAGTTTTAAAATTACTAGGAGAAGGGAATACAGTTCCTTTTATTGCTCGTTATAGAAAAGAAGCTACTGGTGCAATGGATGAAGAAGTTATTCGTAAAATTAATGAAGTTTATGAATATCAAGTTAATCTTGTTAAGAGAAAAGAAGATGTTATTAGATTAATAGATGAAAAGGGTATGTTAACTGATGAATTAAAAGAGGATATTCTTAAATGTAATAAATTAGTGGATGTAGAAGATTTATATCGTCCTTATAAAGAAAAGAAAAAGACTAAGGCTACTGAAGCGATTGCTTTGGGTGTAGAACCTTTTGCTGATTATATTATGAGTTTTCCTATGGAAGATGTTAATTTAGAAGCAAAAAAATATATTACAGATAAAGTTGTCAGTGTTGAAGATGTTATTATGCATGCTAAATATATTATTGCAGAAAGAGTTAGTGATGTAGCTGAGTATCGTAAATGGATTAGATCTTATATTTATCGTAGTGGATTAATAAGTAGTAAGAAAAAGAAAAGTGCTGTTGATGAGAAGTCTACTTATGAGATGTATTATGATTTGAGTGAAAATATTAATCGTATTAAACCTCATAGGGTACTTGCAATGAATAGAGGAGAAAATGAAAAAATTCTTTCTGTTTCTATTGATGTAGATATTATACCTATTCTTGTTTATTTAGAAAAAAATGAAATTAAAAATTCTAAATCTAGTGTAGTTAGTATAGTAGTAGATGCTATTAAAGATAGTTTTAAGAGATTGATTTTTCCTAGTGTTGAAAGAGAAATTAGAAGTGAGTTGAAAGAAGTTTCTGAAGATGCAGCTATAGTTAACTTTAAAGATAATTTAGAAAAGTTATTATTAACACCGCCTATTAAGGATAAAATTGTATTAGGATTTGATCCAGCGTTTAGAACAGGTTGTAAATTAGCTGTTTTAGATAAAACTGGTAAAATGTTAGAAACAGCTGTTATTTATCCTACTGAACCAAAGAATGATATTGATGGTAGTGAAAAGATAGTTAAAGCATTAATAGAAAAATATGAGATAGAAATTATTGCTATTGGAAATGGTACAGCTTCTAGAGAAAGTGAGTTATTTGTTGCTAATTTATTAAAGAAGTTAGATCGAAAAGTCGAATATATTATTGTTAATGAAGCAGGGGCTTCTGTATATTCAGCATCTAAGCTTGCTATTTCTGAGTTTCCTGATTTAACAGTTGAAAAGAGAAGTGCTATAAGCATTGGTAGAAGATTACAAGATGCGCTAGCAGAACTTGTTAAAATTGATCCTAAAAGTATTGGTGTTGGTCTATATCAACATGATGTTACAGCTAAGAAGTTAGATGAATCTTTAGATTTCGTAGTGGTTAAAACAGTTAATCAAGTTGGTGTTAATGTTAATACTGCCAGTGTGGCATTGCTTTCTTATGTTTCTGGTATGAGTAAAAAGGCAAGTGAAGCATTGATTGAATATCGTGAAAAAAATGGAAAAATAGAATCGCGTGCTGTACTTAGTAAAATTAAAGGAATAAGTGCAAAAATTTATGAACAAGCTATTGGATTTATGAGAATTGTTGATGGGGTAGATCCTTTGGATAAAACTTCTATTCACCCAGAAAGTTATAAAGTAGCTAATTTGTTGCTAAGTGAAATAGGTATGTCTAAAGATATGATTGGAACTAGTGAACTACAAGAAGCTTTAAAAGATGTTGATATTTCTTCTTTAGTAGACAAGTTAGGAACTGATAAATATACTTTAACAGATATAGTTGAGTCATTGTCTTCTCCTAATAGAGATCCACGTGATAAATTAGCTAAACCAATGCTTAGAAGTGATGTTTTAGAACTAGAAAATTTGAAGATTGGTGATGAATTACAAGGTACTGTTCGTAATGTAATTGACTTTGGTGCTTTTGTTGATGTTGGTCTTCATGATGATGGATTAATTCATATTTCAAAACTTAGTAATACATACATAAAACATCCTAGTGAAATTGTTAGTGTGGGAGATATAATTACATGTTATGTATTTGATATTTCATTAGAAAAGCAAAAGTTATCTTTGAGTTTACTTCCTTTAGAAAAAATTAAAAAATAAAATGTTTGATTTTATAAAAAACGAGAAATAATCGTGTAACAAATGTTAAAAACCTTATATTATAAGGTTTTTATTTTGCATGAAACATAAAAAAACAAAAAATGTAAAAGTGTAACATTTTTAAAAAGTTGTTTTTTTGCTATTTACTAATTTTTACAAACAAAGAAATTTCATAATACTTATAGTATAAGGGTTTGGTGTTTTTGTAAAAAAAAATGTTGTTTTTTGTTTGAAAAATGATTGCTTTTCAGCATGGTAAAAAGATACAATAATGTTGTAACAAGATTGCACTGGAGGTAAGAGAAAATGGAAACAACGAAAGTAAACTTAGAAGAGTTAAAAGTTATTAAAAGAAGTGGTAAGAAAACTGATTTTAATGGTGAAAAAATTGCGGTAGCTATCAAAAAGGGATTTGATGGTACTGTAAGAGATAGTGAAGAAGAAAAATATACAATGAAAGATGCTAATAAAGTGTATCTTGAAGTGTTAAAAGCAATTGAGAAGAAATATGTGGGTATAGATTTTATTAAAATTGAAGAAATTCAAGATTTAATTGAAGAGACATTAAAGAAACTGAAATACAATGATGTATATGAATCATTTTCTGATTATAGAGATAGAAGAAATGAATCTAGAAAAGTATTTATGTCTAAGCAACATCAGTTATCTAAAGCTATTGAATCTTTATCATTGAAATCTGCTAAAGAAGATGATAGTAAAAGAGAAAATGGTAATGTTGATGGTAATACATCTATGGGAACTATGCTTCAATATGGAAGTAC
>CAYJBD010000093.1:0-3991 GCA_964368465.1 uncultured Muribaculaceae bacterium | reverse complement strand
ATAACAGCACTTGCTTTAGGATGCATTTCACTTGGTAAGTTATCACTTGAAGCAAATACATAGCGACCTTCAAGCCCTAAATAAGAAAGTAATCTTTCTATGTTAGATTTAACTATATAAAAGTCATACTCTAACTTAACTCCTTGCCACTCTGATGATAAGTATTTTCCTAATGTAACAAATCCCAATTTCATTAACTCATCGAACTCTTCATTCTTACTATAAACATTACTAACTTCATAAATAGCTACATCTTTAGTATTACGAGATAAATTATAATCTAACGTTTTTAATAGTGATGGTAATAAACTTTGTCTTAAATGAGCTTTATCTAAACTAAGTGGTTTAAGTAATGAAATTCCATTAGAAAAATTATAATTAAATAACTTAGATTCTTCTTCATTAACTAAACTATAAGTCTTAACTTCACTATAACCTAAAGTTCTCATATATTTACTTACTAATTTACGATACTTAATATTAGGAGCATATTCCCCTCTTTTAATATCTACTTTAGGCATCTTCGCAACTATATTATCATATCCATATAATGCTCCAATTTCTTCAATAATATCTTGTGCAATTGTAACATCCATTCTTCTATTAGGTATTACTACTGTAAACAATTCATTATCTAAAGTATAAGCAAACCCTAATCTATCTAAAGTACTTTTCATATCATCTAAACTTAAACTAAGTCCAAGTACTTGATTAATCTTTTCTTTTGAAATAACTGCTTCTTTAATACTTTTATCTACTTTATCATAAACTACTTCACTATCAACTATATCAGCATCAGCATATTCACTAAGTAAATAACAAGCACGATCAATTGCTAATTTGGTATATTCGTAATTTAATACTTTTTCATTTCTTAAACTAGCTTCACTTCTAAGTTCATGTCTAATAGAAGTATAACGTACATTCATAGGATTAAATATAGCACTTTCAATCAAAATATTTTTAGTAGAAGAGACAACTTCTGTAGATAAACCTCCCATCACACCAGCAAGCGCGATTGCTTCTTTATCATTAGCAATAACAATATCTTCTGAATTAAGTTCTCTTACTTTACCATCTAAAGTAGTAATAGTTTCTTTATCATGTGGCATACGAACAACTAATTTATCCCCAACTTTATCATAATCAAAGAAATGAAGTGGTTGTCCATATTCAAGCATTATATAATTACTAATATCTACAACATTATTAATCGGTCTAATATCATTAGCAATTAATCTATCTTTAATAAATTGCGGAGCTTCTCCTACCTTAACATTCTTAACCAAACGAGAACGATACATTGTACAGTTACTAGTTTCAATTGATAAAGAAACAAAATCTCCTACACTATTAGTTTCACTAGTAATAGGCATCTTTATCTCTTCACTAATAACAGCACCTGTTTGATAAGCAAAACCCAAATAACTAAGACAATCATTACGATTAGGATTAAGATCTAACTCCCATATACTATCATCTAAATTAAGTGCCTTAAAAGCATCAAGTCCAACTTCCAACGATGAATCAACTATATGAATACCCTTATCATAATTAGACTCCTTATCTTCAAGACCTAACTCAAACAAAGCACATATCATACCATTAGATTCCACACCACGAACAGACACTTTCTTAATAGTAAAATCCCCAGGTAAAGTAGCACCAGACTTAGCTACTATGACTTTAATCCCTTTTTTAACATTAGATGCACCACATACTATTTGTAATACTTCACTGCCTACATTAACTTCAGTTACATTTAAATGATCTGAATCAGGATGCTTATCACATTTAACTACTTCCCCAATTACTAAATTAGGAATATATTTACTTTCTCTACCTTCTATATTAATACCACTCTTTGTAATTTTATCTGCTAAAAGATTTGGTTCAATATTTTTAACTGAAACATAATCATTTAACCAATTTAAACTTATTTTCATTTTATTTGTTCCTTTCTACCAAATTATTGTATAGGTAATTTTTTATATGCACTACTTGAATTTATCATATTAATTAGTTTATTGTTTGTATTCTGAGTTTTATCGGTTAATGTCTCAGTTAATAATCCTTCAATTTTTTGTATTGATTCAAGTGGTAGTTCGTATGTTTTCATTAAATATTCCGGTTCTTTTTCAAGATAAAAATCATTATGGAAAAATGGTAATAAAGTTACAAGTTTTTCTTTTTCTCTATCACTCACTTCTTTTTCCGAAGTAATATTTTCGTTTAAGTATTTTGTATAAAAACTTCTAAATTCTTGATTTTCATAAAATTTATTACTATTTATTAACCAAACCAAACATGATGTTTTCACATTATCATATTCACTATTTGCAAATAAAAATTCTAATTTTTCCTGTGATAAACACCCTAAGTTATTCATCATTAGGGCATATAAATAATCTTCATCCTTGTCAAAGTTATCAATTATATGTTTAACAACAATTTCTTGATTAGCTCCTTCGTTATGATGCATATAACTAAAAATATCTAATAATAGATTTTTTTTCCTATTATTCATCTCTTTTTCTAAAAAAGTGTTTAATGCTTCATTATCTACATATTTACCTTCTAATAATTGACTTTCATATTGTTTATATTCATTTTCATTAATTTTATTTGTTAATTTCATAATTTTGTCCTATTAATTATCCTTTCTTTCAAATTGCTTATTTATTCTTAAATCATTTAGGTAAAAAGTTCTAACATCCGGCACACCATATTTAAGCATTGCAAGTCTTTCTACTCCAAACCCAAAAGCAAAACCTTGGTATTTATCAGGATCAAATCCACCCATTTTCAAAACATTAGGATGAACAACACCAGCACCACCAACAGTGATCCAACCAGTATGTTTACAAATAGGACATCCTGCCATACCACAACTAAAACATGAAATATCATATTCAACTGACGGCTCAGTAAAAGGATAAAAACTAGGTCTAAATCTTGTTTGTCTCTCATCTCCAAATAAATGCTTAGCAACTAAATCCATTGTTCCCTTTAAATCAGCTAAAGATATCTCTTTATCAATTAATAACCCTTCTAACTGCATAAATTGATGTGAATGAGTCGCATCATCATCATCTCTTCTATAAGTCTTACCCGGACAAATAATTCTAATATGATCTTTCCCAACACTTTTTAACATCGTTCTAACTTGTACTGGTGAAGTTTGACTTCTAAGTAATATTTCCTCATCTTGAATATAAAACGTATCTTGAGCATCTCTTGCTGGATGACCTTTAGGAAGATTAAGCATCTCAAAGTTATATAAATCTCGCTCAACTTCAGGACCTTCTTCTACATCATACCCCATTGACATAAACACTTCTTCTATATCTTCAACTAATTTTTCTAATATATGAGGAGCCCCAATACTTTGTTTAAAACCTGGAAGAGTAACATCAATTTTCTCATTTTCTAATTTAGCATTTAATTCTTCTTCTAAAAAACGATTATTTAACTTATCATGCTTTTCATTAAAATAATTTTTAATTTCATTTAACAACATCCCAAATTCTTTCTTCTCTTCATTTGGAACATCCTTAATATTTTGACTAAATAAAGTAATAACTCCACTCTTAGCCATATACTTAATCTTTAACTCAGCTAAATCCTTCTTACTACTTACACTATCAATATCTTTATCAATATCTTTCTTAATTTCTAATACTTTATCTTTCATTTTTTCTCCTTTCAAAATAAAAAGATTCTATCCTTAAAGGACGAATCTTATCGCGGTACCACCTTCATTTATAGTAATTAAACTATACACTCAAATCTCTTAACGCGAGTAACGGCTTACGCTCTCCAAGGGTGAATTCATATTAATTACTAGTATCTTCTCTCACCAAACAAAGATATCTCTTACAAGCAATTTTACAATATTACTATTTCCTCATCACTGATTTATTAAACAGTCATTAATTCATCTGTTTTTTCTTCTAATTTTTTATCAACTAATTTATTATACTCATTAACT
>CAYJBD010000092.1:3687-4034 GCA_964368465.1 uncultured Muribaculaceae bacterium | reverse complement strand
TCACTCCCTACGTTATATCCTAAATTCACCCAATATATTCCATTTTGTATAATTTTTTCTTTTGTAACTTTTTCCTTTTCCATAACTAAATGATCTTTACACCATTTTAAATATGAGTAATCTTCTGGAAATATAATTATATTATCATCTAAATAGTCTAAAAAATAGTTTTTACATTTCCCCTTTATTAAATTAAAATCCTCATCGTCAACTAACAAAGCCTTTCCTTTTATAAATACATATCCTTTAATCATATTTTTGCTTATATCAATTACCTTATCTGGACAAGCATATTTATTAATTGATTTTAAGTATATATATCCACTATCTTCATTAGTAAAAATTGG
>CAYJBD010000092.1:0-3677 GCA_964368465.1 uncultured Muribaculaceae bacterium | reverse complement strand
GGTATTACTATCTTTAAGTTAGTACTTTCTATTAGTCTTATTTCACCTTTTAAAACGGTGTATTCTAGATTTAGGTTATCTAATACCTCTAATAGTTTTTCATTAGAATTTAAAGTATTTATAGTTGTTTTAAACATAAAAAATGCTCTCCTTTCTAACAAAGAGAACATCTTTATAAAACAAAAAAACTTACAAACATTAATTGTCTGTAAGTTATTTCAACTGGAGCCAAATAGTAAAATCGAATATTTTTTTATAACAAAAAAATGAGAGCTCTCGCTCTCTTCAGGGGGTTTCGGTTGAATATTCCTTCACATATAATGGTGAAGGACATTACTAACGTGATTTATCATCACGCATCTTAATAATATATTATATTTTACATAAAGTCAATTATGTACATATTAAAAACATTTACTTTACATCGTTAATCATGTCAATTAACTTTAGTCTTAATTCTTCTTTAGCATATACTTCATCTAGTAAATAGTCCTTAGAATCTTGTTTAGCTTGTAACAATATTTTATAGTCTTGCTTTACATCCGCTATCTTAAATGACATATCTCCACTCTGTTTAGTTCCAAATAAATCACCATGACCTCTAAGTTTAAAATCTTCTTCACTAATAACAAACCCATCATTAGTATTTTCCATAATCTCTAATCTCTTTGTATCACTATCACTTATTAATAAACATTTAGAGTCATATGCATTTCTACCAACTCTTCCTCTTAACTGATGAAGTGTCGCAAGTCCAAATCTATTCGCATCAAAGATAACAATCATTGTAGCATTCTCTACATCTACCCCAACTTCAATAACAGTTGTACTAATAAGTATATTAACTTTATTTTGTTGAAACTCTTTCATAATAAGTTCTTTTGCTACAGCTGTCATCTTACCATGAACTATATCAATATTATACTTACTACCAAAAGCTAAATTCATCTTATCTTTTAAATCATTAACAGTAACTAATTCAGAATTTTCACTCTCTTCTATTAAAGGTGCGATTACATATACTTGTCTGCCATTAACTAACTCTTCATGCATAGCTTCTAATACATCTTTTATTTCAGCATTACTCTTAACTTTAGTCTCAACTGGTTTTCTACCCTTAGGTCTTTGTTTAATCGTAGAAATATCCATATCCCCATAAATAGTTAAAGCATAAGTTCTAGGTATCGGAGTCGCACTCATATATAATATATCAGGCTTATGTCCTTTATTTTGTAAATTAGCTCTTTGATTAACCCCAAATCTATGTTGTTCATCAGTAATAACTAATCCTAAATTACTATACTCAACATCTTCTTGTATTAAAGCATGAGTCCCTATTACTATATCTATAGTTCCCTCTTTTAATTCTTTATTAATAGCTGTTTTATCTTTCTTAGTTAAACTACCAGTAAGAAGTGCGATATTAATATCATAATCTTTCAATAAATCTTTTAAATTATAATAATGTTGTGTTGCTAGTATCTCAGTAGGAGCCATTAAAGCACTTTGATAACCTGATAAGTAATTTGCATACATCGCACTAAAAGCAACTACAGTCTTACCACTACCAACATCCCCTTGTAATAATCTATTCATTCTACCCTTATGATTCAAATCTTTAACAATCTGACTAACTGCTTCTTTCTGATCATCTGTTAATTCAAAAGGTAACTTCTTAATAAACTTATTAACATCTTCTTCACTAATACTTCTTTCTAATCCCCTATTCTCTTTCTTGTTTTGTTGTTTCAAATAATTAATCTTAAACATAAAAGCAAATAGTTCTTCATACTTAAGTCTCACAGTAACTTCTTTTAACTTCTCATTACTAGGTGGATTATGAACAATATTTAAAGCTGTCTTTTTATTAGTAAATTTATACTTATCTAAATAAACTTCTGGTATATAATCCATTAACTCTTTCCCATGCATCATAATAGCCATATTTATATAAGTAGATAAATTCTTATTAGTTAAACCATTAGTTGAGTGATATACTGGTTCAATCTTCTCTTGATTAGAAAGTGATTCAAATTTAATATCAGATGCTACTATTATATTTTTCTTCTTATCTAGTTTACCTACAACAGTAACAGAAGTCCCTATACTCATTTGTGATTTTAAAAATGCTCTATTAAAGATAGAAACTCCTACTACACCAGACTGAGTAACAAAACGAAAATTCATTTTATTTAACCCACCCTTAAATCTTAACAGCATTGGTGAACTCTCTATCTTCCCATCTATAACTATATGTTCCCCATCTTCTGTTTCCATCAAGCTACCTCTTTTAAATATTTCATATCTAAAAGGATAATGCATTACTAAATCATCTACAGTATTAATACCTAGTTTATTTAGAAGCATTAATGACTTAGGTCCTATTCCTTTAACACTCTTCAACTCAGCCACTTACATCACTCCCATTTCGCTTCATATTATATCACAAATTACCCAATATAACAAACAAAATCAAACAAATTTCACGATTATTGTTGACAAAGTAACCCCTATCGATTATTATAGTAATCACCAATTCGGAATTAGGCGAATTGGTCGCTAGTATCACGCTAGCCAACCCCTTTTTATTCTTTTTATTGAGACTGGCCTCAGGGGGACAGTCTCTTTTATTTTATATAAATTTAACTTAATACTTGTAATAGTATATTATTAGTTTTATAATAATTAACTAAGGAGAATTTTATGTATAAATTAGATAAAGAAACAACAATTAAATTAATTGAATTAACAGAACAAAACAAATTAAATGAAAGTATTTGGAAACACATTAATAAATGGTCTCTAATGTTAAACACCAAAGCATTAGACCAAGTAATCGCACTACTAGTTACAGATGTACCAAATAAAGATATTATAATAAGACATTTAACTTCAACAGATATGGATAAGTATTTAAGAAAAGATAAAGTAAATGCCAATGACTATATTGCCAACTTACTAAACTTCCTAGCATTCAATCAAGACATCGAAGAAGATGATAAAATGCTAACTACTATTTTAATGTATGGTAACTATGACAAAGATGAATTAGAAAAAACAATTTACTTAAGTTGTGTAGAAGATTTATTTGATGAAACTAGTTTAATACCTAGTTGCTTTGATAAAAAGATTATTACAAATAAAAATTTCAGTATAGAAGCGTTAAGAAATGCTACTCAATTTTATATAGCTAATATTGAACAAATAAAAAAGGATGACAATCTTCACACAGAATGGTTAGTCGCTCTTCTATTTAACAACGAGGATAAATTCAACACTCACATGAATTTAGTAGAACATCCAAAATTAAAAGATAATAACGAAATAAAAAAATTAATTGAAAATACAATATCTAATTGTAAAGATGATAACCAATTAAAAATTTATTTAAAGCAATTTGAAACTAGCGTAGAATTTTTACTAGGAACAAATAATCTACATTTATTAACAACACTAAATAATAATATGGAAAAAGATTGTCCAAAAGAAGAAATGATTCATTATTTAAATCACTCAGTTAGATTAACTACAAACAACATAGAGTTATTAGATGAAAATAATAATTACTTATTAACCTCTCTTTTTTCAAACATTATGAATGAAAATGATTTAACTCATAGAATTTTAATTAATGATTTTGATATTAATAAAGATAAAGCAGCTATAAAACAATTACT
>CAYJBD010000091.1:0-4048 GCA_964368465.1 uncultured Muribaculaceae bacterium | reverse complement strand
TTTTAACTTTATTTGTTCATAATTTGGTCTTTTTGGTAAACCTGGCATTGTTAAAATGTTTCCTAATAGGATAGTTATGAAACCTGCTCCATTATATAGTCTTACTTTTTTCACTACTACTTTAAAGTTTTCTGGTGATCCTAGTAATTTTTCATTATCCGATAAAGAGTACTGAGTCTTAGCTATACAAATAGGTAGTTTATCTAATTTTAATTTTTCTATTTGTTCTATTATTTTTATACTTTCTTCTGTATATTCTACTTCTTTTGCTTTATATACTTCGGTTGTAATAATCTCTATCTTTTCTTTAATACTTTGTTCTTTATTATACAATAGTTTTCCTGAAGTCGTTTTATTTGTGGCTTCTTTTACTTTGTTTGCTAAATTTGTAGCTCCTTTACTACCATCAGTGTATGCTGAAGTTAGTTCTACTTCTACTTTTTTATCTTTGATATAGTTTCTGACATACTCTATTTCTTTTTCTGTATCTGTAGTATATTGATTGATTGCTACTACAATTGGAATATTATATTTTTGCAAATGTTCTATATGACGACCTAAATTAGATATACCTTTTTCTAACGCTTCGATATTTTCTTTGTAAATATCTTCTTTTGGTACTCCTCCATTATATTTAATCGACTTAATTGTTGATACTAGAACAATACATTTAGGCATTATATTATTTAATTGACATTTGATATTCATAAACTTTTCAGCACCTAAATCAGAGCCAAAACCTGCTTCAGTAACAACGTATTTCCCTAAAGACATTGCAGTTTTAGTTGCGATGATACTATTGCACCCATGAGCAATATTAGCAAAAGGGCCCCCATGAATTAGTGCTGGTGTTTTTTCTAGTGTTTGAACTAAATTTGGTAATAGTGCATCTTTTAGAATTACAGTTAATGCTCCTTCAATATTTAGATCTTTAGCAAATACAGGATTTCCCTTACTATTATATCCTATTATGATATTACCTAGTTTATTAGTTAAATCTTCAAGTGAAGTGGCTAATGTAAAAAGTGCCATTATTTCACTAGCAGCTGTTATGTTGAAACTCTCTTCTCTTTTTTGATATGTTTTATTTATTTCTGTGTTTCTTAGACTTCTATCATTAACATCTAAACATCTTTGGAATGTAACTTTTACTATATCTAATTCATTTCCTTGAAATATATGATTATCAATAGAAGCTGATAATAGATTATTAGCTGATGTTATAGCATGAAAATCCCCTGTAAAATGCAGATTGATATCATCCATTGGTACTATTTGAGAATATCCACCTCCAGTAGCACCACCTTTCATTCCAAAAACTGGTCCCATCGATGGTTGTCTTAGGGCTAAAACTGTTTTATTTGTTTTGTTTAAGGCATCTGCTAAACCAATACTAACTGTTGTTTTTCCTTCTCCATAAGGTGTAGGGTTAGTGGCAGTTACTAGGATCAAATTACCCTCTTCTTCTCTTTTTTCTTTCAAATTAATCTTTGCTTTATATTTACCATATGTAATTAATTCATCTTCTTTTATATTTAAATCTTTTGCTATTTTTGATATTTCTTCTAACTTTGCTTGTTTTGATATTTCTAAGTCGTTCATAAGACACTTCCTTTCTTGTTAATATAATATCATATTTAACTTAAACTTTATTATTAAATGTATTTTTTTGGATTGAAAGTTGATTTTTTGTATTATAAAAACACTTTTTTGGAGTTTTGATGCGTTTTTTTTGTTTTTTTCTGTGTTTGCTTATCTTTTTTTTATTTATTATAATCTCTTCCGAAAGGAGATTTTATGAAAAAATTATTGTTTTTTAGTTTATTATTATTTATTATTTTTGGTATTACGGAGGTGAATGCTAGTACTAATTCTTTTTATGATGCTGAGGTTATACCAAATGTATATGTTGGGTGGGAAGATGATTATAACTTTAAAAATGACTTGTTAAAAGTTATTAGAGACAGCAATACTGGTGAGGTTGCATATTGTTTAGAGCCTTTTGTTGATTTTAACGCAGGAAGTTTTATCAATAATAATGATTATGGTCATTTTACAGATGAACAATGGGAAAGACTTAATTTAATTGCATACTATGGTTATGGTTATGGAAATCATACTGATACTAAGTGGTTTGCTATTACTCAAGTATTAATATGGAGAGAAGTCATGCCTCTTGGTAAGTTTTATTTTACTGACGGAATTAATGGTAGTGTTATTGAACCTTTTAATAGGGAAATAGAAGAAATTTATAACCTTGTTGATAAACATTTATTGAAACCTAGTTTTGACGGAGTGACCTTTAATATTGCTCTTGGTGATACTCTTACTTTGAATGATAGTAATAAAGTATTATATAAATATCGATTATCTTCACATGGCTCTGGTAATAGATTAACTTCTACTAATAATTCGATTGAGATTATTGCTAGTAAAACAGGTAATTATAAAGTTGATTTTACTTTATATAACTTTAATGATCAGACACCTAGTTTTTACTACTATAGTGATAGTGGGCAAGATATTATTACTAGAGGTAAACCGATTAATATTAATACATCTTTCAGTTACAATGTAATTGATACTACACTGATTATTAATAAACTTGATGTTGATACTAAAAGTAATATTAATATTTATGATTCTTTATTAGAAGGAGCTGTTTACCATATTTATAATAATGATATGAGTTTCTCTAGAGAAGTAGTTATTGACGCTAGTAAGAAAATCGTTATTGATGATATTCCTTTAGGTAAATACTATATTAAAGAAACTAAAGCTGGTAATGGTTATACTATTAATTCTAATATATATGAAGTTATTATTGCAACTGATAATCCGGTTATTGAAGTGGATTTATATAATAAGAGAATTTCTAGAAATATTTCTATTATTAAAACTATATCCGATGGGGTTTTAAGTGATTATGAGAAAGGAATAGAGTTTGCTATATATGATCAAAACGATGTTTTATATACTACTATTTCTACTGATGATTTTGGGTTTGCTTCTATTGATCTTACTTATGGCACTTATTTGTTTAAGCAACTTAATACAACTGATGGTTACTACATGGTAGAAGACTTCTTTGTTGTCGTTAATGACTCTACTGATACAATTAGTTATGATTTGGTTGATTTTAAAATACCTGTTCCTGATACTAGTAGTACTAATAATACTTATATAATAGAAAGTTTGGTGTTTATAGTTGATAAAAAACGTTTGTTTATGTATAGTTAGTCTTTTAATATGTTGTGTTTGTTGTGCATTTATATATAAATTTAATAGTGTAGAGGATATTGTCACTCAGTCTTCTACAGTTATTGATAATTCATACTATAATTATTTATATATTCCAAAGATTAATCTTAAAAAAGAACTTTTACCCGTTGATCATATTTCTAATAATATTGAAGAGAATGTTACTGTTTTAAGTGGTAGTACTTTTCCTGATAGTACTTCATCTTCTTTATTTTTAGCAGCCCATTCTGGATACGGGGAAATTGCTTTTTTTAATTACATTCATTTGTTAGAGAAAGATGATGTTATTGTAGTTATGTATAATAATATTGAATACTTTTACTCTGTTGTTTATAATAGTAATCAGCCTAAAGATGGCGATATAGAGGTTAATAGATTTAGTGATCATCAACTAGTATTAACTACTTGTAGTGTAGAGGATGACAAACTTCAAACTGTTGTTGTGGCAATAAAAAACTAAAGATAAGTCTTTAGTTTATTTTTGTGTTAATATTTCTATGGCTTTTTGATATTGAGTATCATTTTCTTTGATTGGATTATTATAAAAATCTTCTGTTAATTCTATTTCTATATCAGGAGTAATTCCTACTTGATCAATATCATTTCCTTCAGGTGTTAACCATTTTTGGATAGTATATTTAATTGTTGCTCCTGTTGATAACGTAAAGGCTTGTTGTACTGTTCCTTTTCCATAAGTTGTTGTTCCTACTAGTGTTGCCCCATATTCTTCTTGTAATGAAGCTGCTAGTATTTCTGATGCTGATGCACTTGCACCATTTGTTAAAAC
>CAYJBD010000090.1:0-4098 GCA_964368465.1 uncultured Muribaculaceae bacterium | reverse complement strand
CTATTGTTAATCCAGATCATTTAACAGAAAAAGAAAAAGGAACAAGTAAAATTATATTTAGAGCAATCACAGCAGTTGTTATGCTAGCAGTCTTTCCACTAATATATACTTATTCTTTTAGACTACAAGCAGCAATATTACCAACACTACCTCAATTAATCTTAGGAAGAGATTTTGGTGTAGAATATGAAGCAGATGAACTAGGGAACATTATAGTTAAAGAACAAACCGAAGACGGTGTTAATGTTGAAACAATGGGTGAATCAATCAGTTGGATAATATACCAGTCATTCTTTCAAATTAACGAAGAGTGTGACGCCAATTCAAATCAAACTTTAGAAAGTATTGGTGTTGACAGTATTGGTGTAGCACTCCAATATGTCAACGAAAGATGTCCAACAGATGGAGGAACATATCGTTTTGATTATTCCTTCCCTGGAGTAGCAATGCTAGTTGGGATTGGATTAGTAATAGTATTACTTGGATATGTAATTGATGTTGCAATCAGGGTGTTTAAGTTAACTGTTATAAGAATAGTCGCACCAATACCGATAATTAGCTATGTTGAACCGAAATCAGCAAAACAAGGAGCATTCGCCAATTTTATAAAACTATATGTAAGTACATATATTGATTTATTTGTTAAATTAGGAGTTCTATATATTGGGATTTATTTCTTAGATGCTATTACAGATGCACAATTAACAATTGGAGAAAATAGAGCTTTCGGAGAAGATCCATTCCGTACAGGACTTGTTATAATAGCACTTATCATAGGAATATTCTTATTTATGAAACAAGCACCTAAATTTATTAAAGATATTTTTGGTATCAAAGGTAGTGGAAGTTTAGGACTTAATGCCATGATGGCTGGTACTGGAGCATTCCTAAGTGGAGCTGGAATTGGTGGAGCAATGTCTGCAACTGGAGCTGCACTAGAACATGGAACAGATGCCATTAACCAAGGAAAACAAATAGGTGGAGGCTACGGAGCAGGAAGAGACTTAGCTGCTCAACTTAAAACAGGTGATCCTAAAGCTAAAGGAAAATCACTATTCCAAAAAGCAATGGACGTTCCAATGCAAATGGGTGCTAGAGCACATGGGTTTGGAAAGAATAATGTAGCAAAAACAAAACAAGCAATGTATAATGCAAAAGACTCAGCAGCAGCAATATCAGCTCTAAGTTCAGCCGCTTCTAGAGGACCACTTAGTGGCAAAGACAAACAATATATTTATGATAACTATGGAAAGTCAGCAACTGCTGTAGGACTTAACCCAGGAAATGTCGAAGATTGGACTGAAAGCGATTGGGCTAGATTGGTTAATAAAGAAAATACTAATGCAGCAATGGCTGAGGCTCATTATAAAAAAGCAGAAGCACAAAGTAATGTTAGAGGAATCGATAATAACCATAGTACATATAACGACATTACAAATGGAGTAGGGGTGTTTAGGAAACATAAGGCTACTAAATTTGATAGGCAAATAAAGAAAAAATAAGAACATAAAAAAGGGACGTGATATAAGTGAATTATTTAATACCTAGTAATACTAAAAAAGGAGCATTGATATTCAGTCTATTTAGACCAATTGATTTAATTATCTTTGGTAGTGGAATAGGACTGACTATTATGTTGCTATTAATATTCTCAGCAGATGGTACAGTATCAACACTGTTGTTACTGATACCACTTGTTGTATCTGGAATACTAATCGCACCAATTCCTAATTATCACAATGTTTTGGTTGTATTACAAGAAATAATAGAGTTTTTAAGTACCAGACAAAGAATGGTATGGAAAGGTTGGTGTGCACAAGAAGATGGCGAAGGAACAAAGAAGTAAATATACAGAAGATTGGATTACAATAAAAAATATTCAAAACGGCATGATAACTCTTGATAATAATATTAAAGTTACAGGAGTTAAGATCGTACCTAAAAATATTTTTATCTTAGATCCATCGAGTCAAGATAACGTTTTAGTAGGATTGAAAAACTTCTACAACATGTTAGATTTCGAGTTTTGGTTAGTAGTAGCTGATAGACCTGTAGACATTTCTGTTTATATGTCACAGTTACAACTACTATATAACAATACTCCGAATCCAGCAGTTAGAAAGTTAATTAATGAAGACATTCAAAAAGGAAACACTTTCATTAATAATAATATTGTTGATACAGAATATTACATTATGTTTCAAGAAAAAAACGAAGAAATGCTTCAAAAGAAAGTTAGATTACTTATTAATGGTTTAGCAGGATGTGGATTAATTGCAGCACAAACAAGTAATGAAGACTTAAGAGTAGTAATGGATAGCTTCTTAAATGGAGGAGTAACTACAGAGTTTGGGACGGTGATGCCAGTATGAGGTCAACAATAAAAACACAATTAGCGCCTAAAGGATTACAGTTTAATGCTAGTGATTTCTTTATTAGTGATAAATATGCGACTATTCTTTCGGTAATTTCATATCCGAAAATGATCTCACCAGGATATTTATCAACACTGACTAATATGCCAGGTATTAAAGTAGTTGCTAAACACATACCAGTACCATTCTCAACAATATCTAAAATGTTGAATAAACAAAGTGCTGAATTAAGACAAAGATATCAAGAGGAAAAAGATAAAACAATGCAAGAGAGAATTAGATTAGATGCTGAAAGTCTAGAGTACTTTACTTCTATGTTAGCTAGTTCTCAAGCAAAAATTTTCGATTTTCAATTACATATAATGATTACTTCTAATACAAAAGAAGAATTAGAACTAAAAAAAGTAAATGTTAAAAATTATCTTGATGCGATGGAATTAAGAGCAGTATCATTAAGATTTGAACAAGAAAAAGTACTTAAATCAATCTTACCAATTTTTGAAAAACAAGATATTGAAAGTAGAATAGGTACACCAATTCCATCAGTAACAATCGCAGCAATGTATCCTTTTATCTTTGATAGTATTAAAGATCGAGGATTATCAATGCTACTTGGAGTTGACTTTTCTGGTGGAGTTATTCTATTTAATCAATTCTTATATCAAATTAAAAAAGAAAATAATCGTAACAATGCTAATATGATAATACTTGGTACATCAGGATCAGGTAAATCAACAGCAGCTAAATTGCTACTTAGAAGTCATATTCGTAATGGCTGTCAGTTAATTGCAATTGACCCAGAAAACGAACTTTCTGAAATGACTAAAACATTTGGTGGAGACACTGTTGATTTAGGAAAAGGTGGAGACTTCGGAATGATTAATCCACTTGAAGTAATAGTAGACGCTGACCAAGAAGAAATAGAAAGTGGTTTAGGATATGCAGTCTTAACTAGAACACTACAATTCTTAAAAGCATTTATGAGATATTATGACCCATCAATAGAAGAAGATGTTCTAACACTTTTCAGTGAAGTAGTACAAGATACTTATAAAAGATTCGGTATTGATTTTAATACAGATTTTTCTAAATTTACATCGAAAGATTATCCAACATTTACAGATGTTTATGCTACAGTAAAAGGTAAATTACTTTCAATGACAGATGCAACACATGAAAGAGATATAATTGAACGTTTAGAACTTAAAATAAGACCAATTACTAAAGAATTAAAATTTTATTTTGATGGACATACATCAGTAGCAGAAGATAGTGATTTCATGGTATTTAATATTAAAGAACTTATGAATTCTGATACAAACATTAGAAACGCACTATTCTTTAATGTCTTAAAATACGCTTGGGGATTATGTTTAGATGTCGATGTTAATACAGTATTAATGGTTGATGAAGCACACGTTTTATTAGGACAAAATAATGTTCTAGGAGCAGAATTTTTAGCTCAAGTACAACGTAGAGCTCGTAAATACAACACAGGAACAATAATAATTACACAACAACCAAGTGATTTCTCTGATCCTGGAGTAATAACACAAGGAAAAGCCATCTTTGATAATGCATCATATTACTTAGTAATGGGATTAAAGAAACAAGCAGTTGAAGATTTATCTACTTTGATTGATTTAAATGAAAATGAAAAAGATAGTGTAAAACATTATTCTCAAGGTGAAGCATTATTCGTTTGTGGTAATAGACGTATGCG
>CAYJBD010000089.1:0-4100 GCA_964368465.1 uncultured Muribaculaceae bacterium | reverse complement strand
CATCACTTAAAGGAACTCTTACATAAAAACTCTCATTTTCAGGAGCATCTTTAATTCTTCCTTTAATTTCATAATTTTGTGCACTATAATTAGGAATAATTGTAATTTCCTCTACTGTGCCAGAATTTATTGTCTCCATAAATTCATCATAACTTAATATTTCTGTTTTTTGATTAGCTATACTAAAAAAGTAAAATACTGCTAATATTATTACTGCTAATATTAAGTATGGTAATAAACCTTTTTTTACATTTTTTTTATTCATTCATTTCCTCCATTTAATAATATTTAACTATTATATCATAACCATCTTTTTTTGTCTTGTCATATTTTGACTTCTTAATTCCAGGAATAAAAACAATCGTTCCTTTTGAATCAGTAACAATAGGCCAAGTATCTCTTTTATCACTTGGAATCTTCAAATCGATAAACATATCTTTGATTTTTTGATGCCCATTCATATTTTTAACTTGCATCTTATCACCTATTCTTCTCGTTCTAACAATAAGCGGTAATAATAGTTCTAATGAGTTTAATTTAATAACATTATTATTAGTTTCATTACATTCTGAAACAATTTCCAAAGTCTTTCCATTAGGCAAATCAACTATACTAGAAAGTTCAACCTCATAACTTAGCAATTCCTCTTGCTTAAGACAAAAGGCTACTTTATTATACTCTTTTTTTACTATAAAGTCATTAGGCAAACATACAAAATTGTTTTTCTTATCTGAGTTAATCAAATTAACTATCAATTCAACATGTCTTTCGTTAATCAAAATTAAATCATCTTGATAAACTTCTTCTAATATTTTATTAATTAACTCATTTTGAATAACTGGATTTAATTTCTTAAAGTACTCACCATCAATAATATGATCTTTATAACATTTCTTATACTCACTAACAACTTGATCATCTAAAAACATTAGTGTCTTATTTAACTTTTCACTATATTGTAAGAATTTTAAATGTACATTAGGATTTTCTTTTTTTAAAAAAGATAGTAAATATTTACGATATCTATTGCGAGTATATTTATCATTAGTATTAGATTTATCATTAAAATAAGGAACTTTATATTGTTTATTATATTTAAGTATATCTTCTTTTTTCACACTGATAAAAGGTCTCACAATTGTATAAGTTTCCTTCTCTATACGTTCTCTAAAACCTGCATAACCAAACAAAGTAGACCCTCTAGCCAATCTCATCAATACAGTTTCAACAAGATCGTCACCATGATGAGCAGTCATTACATAATTAGCATTGTATTTTTTAGCAATATCGTCAAAATAACGATATCTAATATTTCTAGCTTCATTATGAAAGTTATCATCCCCATATTTAGTAATAACCATTTTTTCAAAAATCAAATTATTAAGCTGACAATACTCAATTAAAAACTTCTCTTCTTTATAACTAGCCTTTCGAACATTATGATTTATATGAGCTACTACTATTTTAAAACCAACAAGATTAGCCTTTTTAACTAATACATCTAATAAAGCCATAGAATCAGGTCCCGTAGAACATCCTAAAACAACAATATCTTTTTCTTTCAAATCAATTAATTCTAATAATTTATTTTTCTTCTTCATAATTCACCTATGCTTTATTTTACACTTTTTTTGATTTTCTAGCAACAAAATAAACTAGTTTACCTAAACTAGTTTACTTATGGCATTTTTATAATAAATTCGCCTTCCTTAGAAAATAAATATTTTTCTCTTGCATATCTCGCTATATACTCTGGGTCTTCTAGCTTAGCAACATCTACCTCTAACTCTTCTTCTTTATCTCTAAGAGCTAATAGTTCATCTTCTAAAAGAGCTTGCTCCTGATGTAATAAATATATTTGATACCAATAACTACCAATGACAAATAAAGTTGCTCCGATTAGAACAATAGAACCAAGACCTAAAAATAAAATTCTACGCCTTCTAACTACTTTTGCTTTTTTATTAGCCAAGATATCACCTTCTCATACCAATTATATATAAGAAGTTTCTTTCTTTCAATCCTTTGTCAAGATATTATCTCTTTTTTCTGAGTTGTTTACTTTTTTTTGACACTTCCTTCTAATAACATACGTTTTTCTTTCTGCTATAAACACACCACATAAAAAAACAAGTAGAAAATAAAAATGTATTATCCCATCATTAATAAGTCTAATAATTATAAAATAAACTAATACAGTAGCAACAACAAAAAGAAAAGAAAGAATAATTTTATACCAATTATTAACATTGACAACTATATGATAATTAAGATTAAGTAATAAAGAAAAAAACATTCCATAGACAAATGAAAATATTAAACTCTGTATTTGTAATTCTAATTCCATTATTTAAACAATCTAGCTAAAATGCTACTTTCTTTATCTTTTTTTAAAGATTCTTCTAAATAACCAAAACTCTTAATTAATCCCTTAATTGATATATTACCTTGAATAGTATCAAGCTTAATCACTTCTAGACCTTCCCCTTTAATTATTATATAACCTAACCCTGTCTCAATCAAAAATTCTTCATCATCAAAGTTATCTACTTTCTTCACTCCGGTAATCACCATGTTTTTTCTTTCAATTAAACTAATACTATGATTATAACTACTCATTACTGTTTCTTTTTCCATGACCATTCCTCCACTAAAGTATATGCCACAAACAAAAAAAAAGACCATCAGGCCTTTTATTCCTCACTAGCAACTTCAGAGTTGTTATAAGCTTCTAAAATAGAATCTTCAAACATTTTTCTAACTTCTTTGCTGATTGGGTGTGCGATATCACGATGTTGACCAGTTGAAGTCTTGCGACTAGGCATAGCGACAAAAAGTCCTTCTCTTCCTTCAATTACACGAATACCATGTACTACGAATCCATTATCAATTGTAACAGAGACATTAGCTTTCATGCGAGTATCATCGCTTTCTTTACGATGTACATCAACTGATGTTATTTCCATAAATCATCCCTCCAAACATCATGTTTATAATTCTATCTTATACCTTTTATATAAAAAAAGCAAACTATTTTTACTTTATTTTTAAACCAGATATTTCTAGTGTTTCAATTAAGACATCATTGTAAGTAAAAGAACGAACTATTTTGTTATCACATTGTAATTGTACCAAGAACACAGAAGGATAAGTTTTAACAATCTGAGCAGAAAATTCTTCCTTTTGATTTCTAGCTCCATTATATTTAAATGCAAGAGTTTGACCGCATAAAGTATCTACTTTTTCTTTTACCTTTGTTATATTCATCTAGGATACCCCACATACATTGTACCTGACGTAATAATACCACCTATACCATCACTACCATATTTTGTTTTATCTATCATTTTGATTAAGTCTATCTCCTTATTTTTATTAGATAATGCAACAGAACTAGCTATAATAGCAGGATCTAATGCATGAATATTAATTCTTTTAGGACTAGATGCAAAATTAGCACCTGCTTTTATTAACTCCTCATAATTAGACTGACAAGCACCTGCAATAATTATTAATTTATCCTGACTCTTTTCGATTTTTCTAGCTTCCTTAACTGCTGCCACAAAATTACTAGAATTTTTATAGTTATTTAACACCTTTTCTTCACCTAAGCTTCTATAGTAAGCATCATGACCCGTAATAACCACTATATCAGGCTGTATATCATTCAAAAGATTCTTTATCTTATCAGATATCTCATTCTCTAATAACTTAACACCATAGGCCCTTAATTTAGCTTCTTTATAAAAGTTTAAACACTTACTCAAGTAATCATGATCTCCATCAATATGTAATATACTACCAGGTAAATAAAAATAATCACTACGATTAAGATTTAAATCTGAATTAACTTTTTCAATTAAATTACGATCTTCTTCCTCTAACGATTCAATATTAGAAGCAACTTTCAAATCTGAAACTTCACTATCAGCATATAATCTGACATTAACACCTTTTAAATATGCAACATTATCTACAATATCAACTACTCTAAATACCAAATCATGATCATAAGAAACTCTAGTAACATAATCTCCTATTTTAAAATTCATATTATCACCCAATTAAATGTATGAAAAAAAAGAGTAATTATTACTCTT
>CAYJBD010000088.1:0-4108 GCA_964368465.1 uncultured Muribaculaceae bacterium | reverse complement strand
GATTATTATAATCATGCCAGTCACCTGTATTTGCTTGTTCTAATAACCAACTATCTAGTGCTTTTACCCATTCTCCTTGTACTTCATCATATACAACAGGGATCATATCACCTATTAAGTGTGGTTCTCCTATTGGATCTAAACTAGCTGGTATTAACTCTTGTGAACCAACTACTCTTATTTTACTTCTAAAAGCTTCTGTATTAGTTAATTCAGTAACATCCCAATCAATCCACATACGAAGTTCAAAATTAATACTAACTCCTACATCAATATTACTTTCATATAACAATATATTATTATCAGGTAATATTCCGTATGCTATTCTACTACCATTTGCTTTTAACTCATATTTTATTTTACCAGGATCTAATCTTGTTTGTCCTGCTTCTAATGGTAATTCATCTATATATATTTGATAACTAGATTCTATTGTTCCTGTATTTTCTAGTGAAAAAACAAAAGGAGTAGACGCTAGTCCATCTTCATCTTTTACTGGTATTGCATTTGCTATACTTAAAGACTGTGATTCATCTAACTCTAACAATAATTTACCTGCTAATATCTCTTGTGTACTAGTTCCTTCTAAAAGTATTGTAAATATTGCAAAAGACACACCACCTAATAAAAGTACTGTTCCTAGTATTGCTAATATAAAATATAACTTTTTCTTATTTGTTTTTTTATCTTCCATATAATCACCTATTCTATAACTAGTTTATCATAATTAATTAAAAAAAAATAGAACTTTTTGTTCTATTCTTCTACTTTCACCACTTCACTTGGTGTATATTCATTCAAATCAACTAAGGCTTTCTTTAATACTAAATTAGTAACTAATGTCCCATTAGTATCAGAAACTCTCTCAGTCCCTTCTATTCTCTCAACTGTTTCCATTCCATCAATTACTTTTCCAAATGCTGCATATTGTGTATCTAAGTGTGATGCTGCATCTAACATAATGAAAAATTGACTTCCTGCTGAATCATTAGAAGCTGACCTTGCCATTGAAATAACTCCTTTTTCATGTAATAAGTTATTTTCAAATCCATTCGCACTAAACTCACCCTTAATACTATATCCAGGTCCGCCAGTACCTAATCCATCAGGATCCCCACCTTGTAATACAAATCCTTCTATCATTCTATGAAAAGTATTATCATCATAAAAACCTTCATTAACTAATGATATAAAGTTATTAACTGTATTAGGTGCTACTTCAGGATATAACTCCATAACTACACTACCATAATCTTCTATATACATTGCTACTACTGGATTAGTAGTTTCATATTCTAACTCACTACTATTACCACTTACTTCATAATTAATATCTAACATAACTTCCTTATTCTCCTCTTCACTACTATTACACCCGGTAATAAATAAAACACTAACTAATACTAATAATAATTTTTTCACTATAATTTCTTCCTCAATTCTACAATATTTATTTCTTTTTTAAATCTTCTCTCTTTATAAGTATTTATCTTCTCAAACCCTAACTCATAAAAAACTTTACTTCCAGCCCTACCTTCTTCAAAAGAATCATAAAGCTCTTTAATACCATTCTTCTTAGCCTTCTTCATAAGTAATTCCAATGCTTCCTTAGCATAACCCTTACCCCTATGAATACTCTCAATCACCAATGATACATTATATCTATTACTACCCATACTATAATAATATGTAATATATCCTAAAAACTCATTACTCTCTTTATTTAATATATAGAAAAACTCTTTATCTTTTCTCTTTCTCTTATCAAAATCATCTTTCCATCTATCTTTCTTAAACTCTATACAACCAGTCTCATAATTATACCCATCATAATTAACATTCCAACCTGCATTATAACTCATACTATCAGGATCTGATAATACTTTCTCTTCATACCAATAATCTTTCAACTTAGGTATATATAACTTAACTCTATTCATAACACTCACCCTCTATAAAGTATATAACAAAAAGAACTGTTATTACAATTCTTTTCTTTTATTTTGCTAAAAATAATCCAACTATTATTCCTAAAGATATAACTATTCCTATAATAGCCACCATAGTTAGTGATGTTGTAAAAGCAGCTTCTTTATTATTAGTAGGCATTGTCTTAACATAAGCCCTACCTTTATCTTTAGTATTATCATTACTCATAACTCTTAAATCAGGTTTATACTCATTTTGTTTCAGTGTTGATACTGAATACTGTATAGCAATACCTAGTTCTTGATCTATATTCTTAATACTAAATCCTGTATTATTACTTCCCATAGCTTGATAATCAACCATATTATTACCATTATCTTTTATTTCATTAGCTTCTAATTCATTATTCAAAGCAAATGTCTTAACCGCAGGTATTAACATATTATTCTTAAACACTTCATCATTTTTAAATACTTTATTACTTAAAATAGTTTCTTCGTTATTTAAATTTTGTATAAGTTGATGATTACAACTACTTTGATCTTCACTAACACTAAATACTGATACTAAATAACTTTCTTCTACTTTAGCATTATTAAGTACTTCTAATGTTTGATTATACTTTTGATATTCTTCTATCTGACTATTATCATTTCCTACATTAATATCATTAACATCTTCTGAAACTGTAATATCTTGTTGTTCTTCTACAACACCATCACTAATAGGTAATATCTCATCCCCTACACTAGTATAAGTATTATCTTCCCTATCTACATAAGTTTCTTGATCGATTGCTTCTAATTCTTCTTCATTAATAGGACTAACTAACTCTAATAAATTCTCTTCTAAATCATATAACTTATATTCCTTCATCTCATCATTTACTAAAATAGAAATAACTTCTTCCCCATCAACAATCTCAGTCATCTTTACACTCAACTGATTACCATCTTTATCTATTAAAGTTAATACTTTTTCTTCATTAGGAACATAATACTCTATATCATTATCAGAACTAACATAAACATTATTTATCTCTGTAGCCTTTAAATTACTACCATCTTTAGGACTCTTAACAGGTACAAAATCATCATAAAAATCTTCTTTATATAAATAATTAGTATATTGATCTTTATATAAACCATTTGGTAACTTTATTAAATCTTCTTTATTCACTAGTCTAACCTCCTACACATATTAACTGATCTACTACTAAACCCTAACTTACTATAAAAATCTAACATCTTCTCATTATAAGTAACTTCTATATCCATATACTCACAATCTTCATCTATAAAATACTGTTCTATATCTAATATAAGATTCTTACCAATATTTTTATAACTAACATCATTAGTAATTAAAACTTCTATTATCTTTCCTTTTCTAGGACAAGTAAAATTAAAATGATCTTTTCTATCATAATCAATAATAACACCCGCTACTAAGCCTAATACTTGTTCCCCTTTAACTGCTAGATATAAAGCCCCATGATTATTCCTAACATCCCTTAATATTCTTCTAAAGTACTTCTCACGATAGTCATCAGTAATAAGTTCTAAATCATCTTTATCAACAGTTATTATATACTCTTGCAATTCTATTAATAGTTTCATTATCCCTAAATCATATTTCTTATTATATTCAACTACTTTCATACCTTACTCCTTATATCTATTATAATATAAATTATCAATATAAGCAAAAAAAATAAGTATTTCTACTTATTTACATGTATAACTTAAATCAACTAAGTTTTCTTTAAATGTTTCGTAATCTTCTTTTGTTACACCTACTTCTAACAAATCATTATCACTAGCATTTTCAACATTCAATGTCTTAACAACTGTAACTATATTACCTTCTACTGATGATTCACAAGTAATATTAACTGAATCTTGATATCTCTCACAAATAGCTACTCCAATAGCAATCTCACTATCTAACATAGTTGAATCATTAACATTAGTATTAGTAGTAACAATTGCTTTTAAAGGAGTACTACCATCTTCACTATAATCTATTTCCACAATTGTATCAGTCATTAATCCATTAACATCATGTTCTAAATTACAACTAAGTTTACTCATATCCACTTCTTCACTACAACCAACTACCAATAGAGAAATACCTAAAATCCCTACTAAAAATTTCATACTCTTCATAATCTTATTCT
>CAYJBD010000087.1:0-4154 GCA_964368465.1 uncultured Muribaculaceae bacterium | reverse complement strand
CACAAAGTGAGTGGGTAAAAGCAGATACATCTAGCGAATGGTATAGTTATATAGAATGGGAATGGGCAAATGCTGTTACTGTAACAGAAACAAATAGAGCAACGCTAGTAGCAAGTGCTCCAGGAACAGTAATACCAAATGCTGATATAAATGGAATGTTTGTGTGGATACCAAGATACTCATATACTATAGGAAACACATATGGTAGAGCTGGATGTAGTGGAACTGTTCCAACTTCAGCAGAAAAGCCAGGGGCATTTGATGTAAAATGGGTAACTGCAGATACAACTGATTTAGGAACAGCAGCATATACAGGAGATACAGCAGATAACTGGTTTACTAATTCAGCGTTCTGTTGGGGTAATTCATGTGATGATCCAGCAACTAGAACAAACTCAGAAAACAGTGAAGTATCTGGTCTTTGGGTTTCTAAGTATGAAGTTAGTACATCTGATGAAGTGTGTATGTCGTTTAGGAATGATACAAATTGTAATAAAGAATTGATTCCAATAGTTAATACAAATTCAAAAATATGGAATTATAATAGTATTGCAAATTATTTTAATAGCATTCGAACTTATATGAATGGTATTAATGGAGCTGATATTTATGGGTTTAGTGGAAATAATTACGATGCACATATGATTAAAAATACAGAATGGGGAGCAGTAGCATATTTATCACAATCCAAATATGGTAAATATGGAAATGTTACCAAAAGTAATACGGGTAGCTTAATTTATCCTGATATGTTTAAGGAAGTTGGACAAGTAATAGGTGAAGACTATGAAAATAGTAACTTTGATATTGGTTCTTCCACTACCGGTACTGAATATGGTGTATACGGTATGTCTGGTTCTGTATATGATTATGTCATGGCGAATATGAGTGATAATTTAGGTAACTTTACATTATCACAATCAAATTTTTTAGTTGCTCCAGAAGCCAAATATTATAATAAGTATGTGTATAGTTCAGATTTAACTGATTTGTCTCGAAGTATATTAGGTGATGCTACTAGAGAAGTTAATAACTTTTACAACGATATTGTTTATCTAATGATGGACCCTTTATCTTTTTTGGCAAGAGGTGGATCTGGTGTGCTATCTGATAGAGGTGAAATAGGTATTTTTACTAGTATGATTGATGCAGCGTATGGTAGTGGGGGTCGTGGTATTGGCACAAGATCAGTGATTACGCCTTAAAAAAACATAGATTTAATTCTATGTTTTTTTGTAATATATTTATTTTGTTAAAACTTTGTGTATTTCGTTTAGATTTTTAAGTAGCTCTTTATTAAATGTTTGCTTTAATTCATCGTTTTTATATCTTGGTGTTAAGTGAATATGGAAGTGCTTTATTTCTTGTCCATAGTCATTGTTTTGAACGATAGTTAGTCCATCACAATTTAATTTTTCTTTGATTGTGGGATATAGTTTTTTTATGATTTCATATATATAAGTTATTTCTTCAGTTGGTATATCAATAATATTTTCATAATGTGTTTTAGGAATGATTAATGTATCTCCATTCGTTGATGGATTAATATCTAAAAAGGCTAATACTTTATCATCTTCATATATATTGTAACAAGGTATTTCTTTTTTTATAATCTTACAAAATAAACAGTCCATTTTAATCTCCTTTTTCAACAATAATATTATATTTGTCTAAAGCTAGTTTATAATCTTCTTTACTCTCTAATAAAATAGTTTCAAGGTTTTCATTGTTGATTATTTCTTCACTTAAATTAGAAAATTCAACTACTTCTTCAGTTGTAGTTATTTTTAAATAATATTTAGTAATATTATAATCAGGTTTATTTATTACAGTTTGTTTTAATAAATCACTTATTTCTTTAGCGTTAAAAGTTGTTTCAATTATTTCTAAATTTAATGTGAAGATTGGAAGAAGATTAATATCTTCGTTTTTGATAAAACTTGTTTTTGTTTTATCACTCATTTGATCTAGTTCTAAATTAATTGTTAAAGAGTAATCATCAAAATCTTTATTAATTGTTTCTTCATATGATTTTATTAGACTGTGTCCTTTTAAATAATTAGTTTCATAAGTTGAAATAATTTCTTCTTCTTTAGTGTAAGTTATATCAAAAGATAAGTCCTCATTAACTTCACTAATTGCTGTTTTAGTATATGAGTTCTCGTCTAAGGTGAACTTAGTTTCTGTTATAGTTAGATCTTTTAGAATATCATTATAGTTTTCTTCTATATAATTATCTAGTTCTTTATTAATTTGATTTAATAATATAAGATTACCTTTTTCACTGACTATTATTAGTCCTAGAGAAATGATTGCTATTAATGTTACTAGGCTCATACCTAGTATTAAGTTATTTTTTTTCATTTTATCACCATTTATATTGTAACAAATAAGTGATTAAAAAAACAACCTTATTTGGTTGTTTAGTGAATACAGCGAATATTCATTATAATTATGATTAATTATCTTTGTTTTTATACAGTTCATATTTATGATTATATGTTTCAAGTTTATCTAGTGTTGTGTTTTCTCTTAAGCTAGTTGGAACCATGTAATTTTCTGGTATAGTTGAATCACATAATGTACTTATAAATAATTTACTTGTTTTTAGAATTTGTTTACTTGTGGAAACTAATTCTTTGTTAGCTACTTTTCCGTCAAAATCTGGGTGTAAATCATATTTAGTTACTAAATCTAGATGGGAGTTGTTATCTATCTCTATTTTTTTAGTTGTTGATAGTAGTAGGGCATCTTCTAAAGATTTAATAGTTTGTGACTTCATTTCTTTTAGAGCAAGAATAAAATTTTCTCTAGTGGCAGAAATATAGTTATCATCTATTTTATATAATAAAGGACCTATTTGATTATTTACAATTAAATCAAGTAGTTTTTTTTCTGGTACTAGTTCTTGATGTCTACTCATAAAGTTTGCTATTATTTTTTTACTTTCTTTTTTTAACTCTTCATTGTTTTTAGTTAAGTTATAAGCATTTTTTTTGTTATTAGCTTCTTCTGTTATTCTTTCAACGGTAGGAGTAACTGTGTCAATATCTAGTCCTTTGATTTCTAAATAAAAAGATTTTATTGAACTACCGATTGTTTCTTCTAAAATGTTTTCAATTGTACTTATATGGTAATAAGTAAAGTCGTCTTTTTTCATATTCTCTCCTTGTAGGTAATTAGTATATGCTTATTTTTTTTATTGTCAACTAGTTTAATATAATTACTGTGTTATTTAGCAGTGAATACAATATAGAGAATTGAGGTGTGTTATGTATAGAGAAGATTTTGATATGATTAGAGATGATTTAATATATTTTGATAACGGAGCGACTACTTTTAAACCTAGAGTTGTGGTTAATAGTATCGTTGATTATTATACTAAGTATTGTGCGAATGCTCATAGGGGTGATTATGATATTTCTAGTGTAGTAGATGATTTATATGAAGGTTCTAGAGTTGTTGTTAAAAACTTTATTGGGGCTTATCGGAAGGAAGAAATAGTTTTTACTAAGGGTACTACTAATGGACTTAATATGATTGTATTTGGTTTTATGAAAAACTATTTAAAAAAGGGTGATGAAGTATTAGTTAGTAAGAGCGAACATGCTTCTAATTTATTACCTTGGTTAGAGTTAGAAAAATCAACGGGGATAGTTGTTAAATATATACCGTTGACTGATGAATATGAATTAGTTGTTGATAATGTTAAGAGAAGTATTACTTCTAAAACTAAAGTTATTTCTATTGCGCATATTACTAATGTTATTGGGGATGTTAGAGATATTACTAGTATTGGATCTATTTGTAGAGAAAACAATATTTTATTTGTAGTTGATGGTGCTCAGAGTGTTCCGCATATGAAGATTGATGTTATTAAAAGTAATGTTGACTTTTTAGTTTTTTCTCTTCATAAGATGTTAGGGCCTACTGGTATTGGTGTTTTATATGGTAAGTATAAATTACTTTATGATATGGAAATATTAGAGTTTGGTGGGGGTATGGTTAACTTTTATGGAGATGACTATAAAGATATACCTAATTGTTTTGAAGCAGGTACACAAAATATAGCAGGGGTTATTGGTCTTAGAAGTGCTATTTTATATCTTGAAGAAATTGGACTTGATAATATATGTAATTATGAGAAAGCACTT
>CAYJBD010000086.1:0-4206 GCA_964368465.1 uncultured Muribaculaceae bacterium | reverse complement strand
AAATCTCATTTACTTTTTATACAACTAAAGAAATAGAAAAATTAATTTTATATCACATAAAAAAAAAGAGTACAGGCGTACACTTTTCATGTTTATTTTTATCCCCTATTGCAAGAAATCTAAATGAAAATAAAAAATATATAGACAGAAAACATATTATACAAATCAAATGGTATAATATGCACGATGACTTTATAATTAGAGAAATGGAAAAAGCAATAAAAAAAACAAAAAGTCTAACTAAAAAGCTGACTGTGTGAGTCTTTTTCAATAAAAAAACTAGGTATTAAACCTAGTAAATTCTTTTGGAGCAGATGATGAGAATCGAACTCACACAGTCAGCTTGGAAGGCTGAGGTTCTACCATTAAACTACATCTGCATCAGTAGACATTTATAATTATATATAAAAGAACCTTATTTGTCAACAGTTTTATTCAAAAAAAGTTTAATGAAGAACATAAGCCTGACTTTATTATTTAATTATCTTCAATCTATATACTAAACATTTAAAGTTATGATATAATTTTATTGAGGTATATTATGAAATCACTAAAAGAACAATATATAGATATATTTAGTCCACCTTCTTACTTAGAAGATTACTTAAAATTAGAAGAATTACAATTACTTAAAGAAAGAACATTTTTCTGTGGTTGCGACAACACTCCATTATTTAATATGAAATTTGAATACACAAGATTTGATCACAGTATAGTAACAGCTTCTATCACTCATAAACACGACGGAAGAAAAGAAGCAGTTATAAGTAGTTTATTACATGACGTTGGAACACCTGCTTTCAGCCATTGTATAGATTTCCTATTAAATGACTATCAAAACCAAGAAAGTTCTGAAAAAGAAATTAAAGAAATACTAGGTGAAAACAGAAAATTACTTGCTTTATTAAAAAGAGATAATTTAACTTTAGAAGATATTATTAATCCTAAAGACTATCCAATTGGAGAAAATAAAAATCCAAAATTATGTGCTGATAGATTAGATGGAATTTTATCAACAGCTTCGATTTGGTTAAATAAATATTCGTTAGAAGAAATAAAAAAAATATATAGTTCTATAACAGTATTAAATAACGAAAATGAACAAGAAATTGGATTCACAAATATAGAAGACGCAGAAAAATTTTATCAATTAGCACATGACTACTCACTCATTTTACAAGGTAACGAAGATCAATTCACATTAAGGTTTCACGCTGATGCAACACAAATTTTATTAGACAAGAAAATTATTACGTTTGATGAATTATATACAAAAAGTGAAAAAGAATTAATTTCATTATTCCAATTACATGTACCAAAATGGGAAAAATTCACAAAAAAAGATATTCTTATTAGAAGTAATTCAAATGAAAATAATGAATATTATGAAAGATTAGATGTGAAAAAAAGATATGTTAATCCCCTATGCTTGGCAAACAATGAAGTTAAAAGAATAGATGAAGTATCTCCAAAAGTAAAAAAATTAGTAAAAGAGTATTGTACTTTTACCGATTCTAAATATTATAAAATATAAAAAAAGACACATTATAAAATGTGTTTTTTTTATATGAACATAAATTCTTCTTTTTCGTATGATAAACCAACTTTGACTGGTTCAGAATTATATTTTTCGATAATACAAATTTCATTATTCGCTAAGCTTTCTTGTACATCAATAATTCTTTGATTTTTTGATCCCTTAAATTTCAAATCTAAACTAAATTCATCTATTAAAAATTTGCCATCTACTAAAACATCTATATATTTTAATAATTCCATTTGCTTAGGGTTAGATAATATTTGATCGTATGTAAAACCTGTATATGCCCAAACATTCAAACCTAATTCTTTAGCTTTTTTTGCTATTTTACTACATGCTTCTACTTGAAAGAAAGGATCACCACCAGATAATGTAATACCATCTTGTGAAAACACTAATTTTTCTAATTCATTAAACACATCTTTTAAATCAACCTCAAAGCCATCTTTAAAAGAATGCGTTCCTACATTATGGCAACCTTCACAGTTATGAGAACATCCTTGCGTCCAAATAACTGTTCTAATTCCCTCTCCATCTACTACACTATCTCTTTGTAAATCACTTGCTAATCTTATTTTCATACCACTCACCTATTTAATATTATTTTTTACTAGTTAATGTATGTTTTACTCTATCACGTTCTTCTGCTTTTTTACCATTATTGAAACGATCAGTAGTTCCTACTAAATATCCTGTAATTCTTCTGATTCTTTCAAATCCAATATTTTCTCCAACTTTTTTTTCTTCTTTGTTCATAACATTTTTCTCCTTTTTCTTTCTTTATTTTTTTTAATTACAACAATCCGTTAATGAAGCACTTCTAACTCTTTCAATACTAACACCTTCTCCATCACGTCTTCCACAACCTGGACAAACATCTCCTATTACACCTGTATAACCACAAACAGGATCTCTATCAACAGGATGATTAATCGCTCCATAACCAACACCAGAATCATGCATAATACGTACTATTTTTTCAAAAGCATCAATGTTATTACACATATCACCATCTACTTCAATATAACTAATATGACCAGCATTAGTAAGTGCATGATAAGGACCTTCTTTTCTTAATTTTTCTTCTATAGAAATATTATGATAAACAGGTATATGGAATGAATTAGTATAATATTCCTTATTAGTAACACCTTTAATAATTCCATAAATAGACTTATCTATATTAGTAAATCTACCTGCTGTTCCTTCCGCCGGTGTTGCAATTAATGAGAAATTAAGTTTATATTCTTCAGCATATTGATCACATTTCTTTCTCATGAATTCAATAATTTCTAAACCTAATTTTTCAGCTTTTTTACTTTCACCATGGTGTTCACCAATCAAAGCTTTTAACGTTTCAGCAAGACCAATAAACCCTATTGTTAAAGTACCATGTTTTAATACTCTTTTAATTCTATCACCTGGTTTTAATGTCTTAGAATCCATCCAAACACCTTGACCTAATAAGAATGGGAAATTTTGTACTCTCTTACTACATTGTATTTCAAATCTTTCCAATAATTGATCCCTAACTAAATCCATTAATTCAGTAAGTTCACTATAAAATCCATCCATGTCAACTTTATCATTAGTAGCTATACCATATTTAATTCCAATTCTTGGTAAGTTAACTGTAGTAAATGATAAATTACCTCTTCCAGGAACAATTTCTTTATCCCTATCAACAACATTACCCATTACCCTTGTACGACATCCCATATATGCAACTTCAGTACGATAATCTCCTTCTTTATAATATTGTAGATTAAATTGTGGATCTATAAATGAAAAGTTAGGAAATAATCTCTTAGCTGAAACTTGACATGCAAGTCTAAATAAATCGTAATTTATATCCTTTTTATTATAATTAATTCCGTCTTTAACCTTAAATATTGATATAGGAAATATTGGAGTCTCACCCTTACCTAATCCAGCTTCCACCGCAAGCAGGTAATTTTTCGTAACCAAACGCCCTTCTGGTGTTGTATCTGTACCAAAGTTAATAGACGAAAACGGCACTTGTGCTCCTGCTCTAGAATGCATTGTATTTAAGTTATGTACAAACGCTTCCATAGCTTGATAAGTAATTCTATTAGTTTTTTCTGTTGATTTTGCATAACATTTTTTAACTACATCTTCTAAAACTTCACTATCTTTATAAAAGAATTCTAATTCTTTTATATCAAATTCCATCGATTTCAATTTATCGACTTCTTTAGTAAATGTTTTAAATGCTGTTAAATTTAAAAATCCCATTATATCTAAAGTATCATAAACTGTTTGTTTAAATTGTTTTCTAAATGTTTTCAAAACACCTGGTGCTAAGAAATAATCAAATGCTGGTATACTTTGCCCACCATGTTGATCATTTTGATTAGATTGTACTGCGATGGCAGCAAGTGCTGAATATGACATGATATCATTAGGACATCTTAAATGACCATGTCCAGTAGAAAATCCATCTTTAAATAATTCAAATAAATCAATTTGATTACAAGTAGTAGTACCCATCGGTAAGAAATCCATATCATGAATATGTATTTGTCCAGAATCATGTGCTTCTGCAAATCTTGGTTTCATCAAGTAAGCTTTAGCAAATTCCTTAGCAACAGTACTTCCATATTGAAGCATAGTTCCCATAGATGTATTACCATCAACATTACCAT
>CAYJBD010000085.1:0-4213 GCA_964368465.1 uncultured Muribaculaceae bacterium | reverse complement strand
TGTCTTAGGCATGCCGCCAGCGTTCATCCTGAGCCAGGATCAAACTCTCCAAAAAAATATTTTTAAGTTTGATTTTAATTAATTTCCTAGCTACTCAAAATTGACGTTTTGCTCAGTTTTCAAAGATCGTTGCACGACAATTTGTCGTTGCGTTAATAGTATATCAAATTACTTTCAACATTGTCAACACTTTTTTTTCATGTTTTCAATTTTTTTTCATTTGACATAATTCAACATCACAAACTCGTGATGTGTGTTACTAATATACCAAGTATACTAGTCAATGTCAACATATTTTTAAAGTTTTTTTACTTTTTTTTATTGACATTTTTTGTCGATTTTCTCGACGTGCTCCTAATATAACATTACTATTATATGCTTGTCAACAAAAATCATTATTTTTTTTATTTTTTTTTACAATTATATCTTTTATATATATAATTAGGGCTTTTGTCAAAAAAAAACGTTATAATTTAACGTTTTGATAAATGTCGTGATATTCTTCTATTGTTGTATGTTGGAATGGTTTTTGATTATTTTTTACCATTTCTATCAATGTCTTTAATTCACTTTTTAAAATTTTATCTATTGAATCTGGATAATTCATTAGAGTTTTATGATAATTGTATTCTCCTTTATCTAAAACTTTATAGCTTCCATCAGGAAACACTCTTAAATCTAAATCATAATCTATATATTTTATTGTTGCTTCATTTATTATATATGGAGTCGCTATATTACAATAATAATATATTCCGTCTTTCTTGCATTGTCCTATTATATTAAACCAACTGTTTTTATAAAAAAACATTATTGCAGGTTCTTTTGTACGCCATGATCTACCGTCAGCTTCTATCACCCTCGTTTTATCATTTCCAAAAACCAGATGATCTTCATTTATTTCCAGCAACACTGCTTCATCCCAACCTCTATGAATGCTACCGTCGTGCTTATAGCAGTGTATTGCATACTTTTTTCCTATTTGTAACTCTTCCATCTTACACCTCTTTTCTTAAAATCAATTATTTTCTTCGATGTAAAAAAGAATAACCAATACTAAAAACTATTATACATATAACAACTATGATTATCCAAAACCCCATGTTGTCAAAATTATCTGTGATAAATTTATTTATACTTCTGTCTATACTTTCTATGAATTCAATAACGTCTTCCATTATCCTACCTTTTTATTCTTTCTTATTCTTAATCAATACTATTTCATCTTTTCTTGCATTTTCTTTAGTAAAGAATTTATATATTACTGTTGTTATTAAATCTAATACTGAAAAAACTAATATTATAATCCCAATAGCTAAAGTCAATAATGATGCAGTAGTGAACGGATTAAATATTAAGAATAGTCCCGCTACCATCATTAGTATAGCCATTATTAGAGACGATACCCACGCTTTTTGATTATATTGTCTCAAAGCTAGTGCGAATTGTATTTTGAAGGCACCACTGATTGTTATTATAACTCCTAGGACTACTGGTAAGATACTTGATAGTAATTCTGGTAATAATATTAAGATAATTCCTATTAGAATACTTAATATTCCGTATACTATTCCAAATCCTGGTTGCATCCCGGCTTTTTTTGCACGATGATAACTATAAAAAGACATTAATCCTGTTGCAATAATGAAACCACTTACAACATAAGAGAATATAATTAATGCATTTGCGGGGTTCAATACTAATATTACTCCTGCAATAATAAAGATTGCATCTATTATAATGGTTGTTGTTATACTACGATTAAATACTTTGATCATTCTTTTTTACACCTCTTGTTGTCATTATACCACTTTTTATCTTTTCTTACAAATCAAAAAAGCATCTACTTTTCAGTAGATACTTTATTATTCACTTCTTAACGCTTCTACAGCATCTTTCTTAGACGCTATCTTAGCAGGTATACTTCCACTTATTATTGTTAATAAAATACTTATTAATATTAATGCAATAGCATGCATTGGATTCAATACTGCTACATTTGCTAAATCAGTTAGTGATTCAATAATTGCATTCGCTGGGAACAATAGTAATCTTGTTATTACTATTCCTAATACACCTGAAGTTAAACCTATAATGAACGTTTCAGCATTGAACACTCTTGAAATATCTTTCTTTCTTGCTCCTAGAGCTCTTAATATTCCTATTTCTTTTGTTCTTTCTAAAACTGATATATAAGTAATGATACCTATCATTATAGATGATACCACTAGTGAGATAGATGAAAAAGCAATTAATACAATAGTAATAGCGTCCATAATTCCACCTGATAGTGTTGTTATCATTGCTGCCATGTCAGTATAGATAACTTTTTCTTCTTCATTTTCTCTACTTTCATTATAATCATCTAAATATTCAATGATTTCTGCTTTTGTATCAAAATCTTTTGGGTATATATATATTAAGTATGGTAATGGATCATGACCTAAGTACCCTAGAAAGTCTTCTTTAGTGAACTCTTCAGTAAATGGTTGTCCACTTAAAACATTATATTCACTGTTTAATTGAGCGTTAACTACTTCTGAGTTTTCATTTAAATTTATTACCTTTTCTGTTAAAGCACTTGTGTATAAAACACCCGAAGCTGATGCTGTGAAGCTATCCCCTTCTTTTCCTCTTATAATTGCTTGCACTTTTATAGTAGTGCTTGCAGAATCGTTATATAACGCATCGAAGTTTGGATTTGCCATATAAATGATTCCTTGTTTGTTGTAAAATTTATCATTTCCTACCAATTTAAACTCTTGTTCCATTATTTCATCGAAGGTAATAGTGCTAGTTATATCATAACCTAGCATTTCTAGTGTACTTTCAGATAAACGATTGTTTGAGTCAACTAATAATATTAACCCTGGCTCATCAGTATTAACAGTTCCTTTTAACACATCATAACTACTAGAAATTGTTGGCGATAGTTCTCCATTTATGTTATCTGGTATAACTTGCCATCCACTCATTGGATTACTACCTGCATCCACTATTCCGTAAGTTCCATCACTTTTCTTAGCAATTATATTCATAGCTGTCATATACGAAAAGGCACTTCCTCCTAATAAATCAGAATCAATATTTTTTATATAATTAGTGTATTCTTCATTTATTACATTATAATGAACCACTTCTTCTTGAATATCCGTTAATGGTTCAATTGCAGTATTATCTGAATATTCTTCAAACTCTGTGTTTGTTAGAGTTTGATTTAACTGTTCCATTGTTTCTGCATTTATTTCTGCTGCTTGTTCTGAGATAATAATTGGCATTTGTGTTAGGGAATCTCTTTCAAAGTCTTCTATTTGGATATTAAATCCATTAGACAATGACATTATTAATGATATTCCTATTATACCTATACTTGCTGCAAATGCAGTTAATAGAGTTCTTCCTTTTTTAGTTCTAATATTATTAAACGATAAGCTTAGCGCTGTAAGGAAGTTCATAGCTGTTTTCTTAATACTAAAGTTTTCATCTTTTTTCTTAATGTCTTTAGTTGGATTAGTGTCTTTCTTTACTTCTCCATCTTGCAATTCTACAATTCTTGAAGTATACTCTTTTGCTAAATCAGGGTTATGTGTAACCATAATAACTAATTTATCTTTAGATATTTCTTTTATTAAATTCATTATTTGTACACTTGTCTTTGTATCTAGAGCTCCTGTTGGTTCGTCAGCTAATATAATATCAGGGTCATTTACTAAAGCTCTAGCTATTGCTACTCTTTGCATTTGTCCACCCGATAGTTGATTTGGCTTTTTGTGTGCATGTTCTTTTAAACCAACTTTTTCTAACGCTTCCATTGCTTTTTTCTTTCTTGTTTTAGGTGATACTCCACTAAGAGTTAAACTAAGCTCTACATTTGATAAGACACTTATATGATTAATAAGATTATAACTTTGGAAAACAAAACCAATACAGTTATTTCGATAAGCGTCCCATGATGTATCTTTGAACTTTTTAGTTGACTTACCATTGATAATCAAATCTCCACTATCATAGCGATCTAATCCCCCTATTATATTTAAGAGTGTTGTTTTACCACTACCAGATGGTCCTAAGATTGCAACAAACTCACTTTTTCTAAAATTAAGTGATACATCTTTCAATGCATGTTGTTCAAAGTCACCTGTTTTATAACTTTTACTAATTTTTTTTATTTCTAACATTCACATTTTCCTTTCAATTTATTATACCATATATA
>CAYJBD010000084.1:2788-4375 GCA_964368465.1 uncultured Muribaculaceae bacterium | reverse complement strand
ATAACTACATTTTATTTTCTGGAAATTTATATCAAATTGTTAGTATGAGTGACAATAATATAAAACTTATATCATCAACACCTATAAGTTTTATTGACTATACATCAAAAAACAATACTTTCGAAGGTAGCACAATAGAAAAATGGTTGAATGAATATTATTACGAAAGCTTTAGTGCAGATGCAAAAGAATACATGGTAGCAACAAATTACTGTATTGATATTATAGATGCCAATAATCCTGTAAACACAGAATGCCAAGCTTATACCGAAGAAAAATACAAAGTAGGCTTATTAAGTGTTAGTGAATATAACCGCTCTATCTCAGAAGGTACTAAAACGTATATTAATAATTCTGCATACAGTTGGATGATAAATTATAGTTCCAATGGGAAACCACTAGTTAACTCTACATCACTATATTCACAGTTTAATGTTCATTTTGCAGAAGGAGAAGAAAATGGGTTATATACTATAAATCCTGTTATTACGATTGACAAAGATGTAATAGTAATTGATGGAAAAGGAAGTTTTCAAGATCCTTATAAGTTAAATGATTATCAATATGCAAAATCAGGAGAGCAATTAAGTGGACGTATTACAGGTGAATATTTTGAATATTCTGACTACATTTTTAGAATAAAAGGGGTAAATGAAAACAAAACAGTAAATGCAATTATGCAAGATACAATTACTGTAGACGGCGAAAATTTAGAAATAAAATATGAAACTACTAGTGAAAACAACCAATACAGTCCGAAAGAAAATGGGAACATAGGTTATATAGTAGAGCATGAATCAAATAACTATATCGATACAACATTACTAGTAAAGGATACATATAGTATATTAATGTGTAAAGATTCTGTCTTATATGATGCATGTGAAACAAATCAAAACGAGTTGAAATTTATTATACCTAGCATGTTTGAACTATATTCAGCTCAAAATTTATCTGTTACAAATAATAATTACTGGCTTAGAGAAACAGCACAAGAAACCAATGAAAAATATGCAGTATATTTTGTAGGTAATATTATTCTTGAAGAAACAGGAGAAAACTCTATGTATGGTATGAAATTAGAAACAACTTTTGACAAAGATATTAAAATAGTAGGGGGAAATGGTACTTTACAAGAACCATATAGAATTAGATAATGAATTTCAAAAAGAAAACAGCATTAATAACAACTATAATCACAATTGTACTTATTATTATAGTCGTTGTTCTTATCAATAATGATGTCTTCAACAAAAAATTAACATACTATGAAGTAGAATCAAGGGTTAATAATGTAACTGAAGAAAACACCATTGGATGGATTAGAGTACAAGGCACTAATATAGATAATCCTGTTATAAGTAGCTACAATGAAAATATAGATGCTAAAACAGATGACTTTGCTTGGGTAAACGATAATCAAGTAGAGGGATTAAGAGAAAGAACTTTGTTATACGGACACAATATAATGAATTTATCAATTAGACCAAGTATAGCTGATCCTAGTCACAAAAGATTCGAACAACTGATGAGTTTTGCATATTATAGTTTTGCTAAAGAAAATCAGTACATTCAATACAGTGATCA
>CAYJBD010000084.1:0-2778 GCA_964368465.1 uncultured Muribaculaceae bacterium | reverse complement strand
TGACTATATTTTTGAAATATATAGTATTTCATATTATGATACCTATTATGAAACAGGAGAGTCGAATATGTCAGTTTCAGAAAAAGGAGAATATATAAAAGATTCTTTAGCCAATAGCTTATATGATTATGGTGTTGAACCGACAGAAGACGATAAACTTATTACACTTTCAACATGCACAAGAATGTTCGGGGTTTATGATTATTATCATTTAAAAGTAGATGGTGTGTTAATAAATGAAAAACCACTCAAAAAAATAGTTACAAAGACAGAAAAATATGATACTATAGAAGAAATGATAAGCGGTGAGGATGTGGTCATAGATGATATATAAGAAAATAGGAATAACTATAGCATTTTTAATGATTATTAATTTGTATTTTATAATGGATACTTCAGCGGTAGAGTTAGAAACAAAAAATTGCGTAGATCAAAGTGTAGTTGATTATATGAAATACAATATAAAACTTGAGGATATAAACGGCAGACAAGTGATTACAGGCTTGACGAATGATTATTACGTCGTAATAAAAAATGATGAGTTTGCCTCGCTGAGCTATGCTACTTTCCGCTCTTCTGGGTATTCAATACAACAGTCGGGTATATTGGAAGCAACAGATTCTGATGGAAGTGTAAAACAATATACTACAAACAGTATTGTATATAATAACGGAGGAACAGAACATAGTTCAGGAAGCTTAGATGTAACAAATTTAGTATATGGAGACAAATATATATATATATATCCAATCGATGCTCTACTAACTGAAGGAAAAGTTTGTAACAGTATGGACATAAGTAGTGTCAAAATCAATGGAATAATACAAGCTCGTCCTTACAAACAAATTAGTGTGTTAGAAAAAATCGACGAAACATCAGGAACAATAGATTTTGAAGAACAATACAAAAAGTGGAATGACATGTATACAAAGGAGTTTTACTACGATTGGGCAAAAGAATTTGCCAAAGAAGAATTAAATCAAAATGTAGAAGTTAATATAGCATATGATTACATAAATTCAAGCACAATAACTAAGCCTAATACAGGGAGTGTTCCACTAACATGTGAAACAAATCAATTTATTGAAGAGACGGAGATAATGTATACTGGAGAGGTTTATCCTGTTGAAGTAACTTATACAGCGAACGGGTCAACTCAAACTGCTAATGTCTGTAATGTTAGTTGTGTTGAAAAATTAGAAGTTACCTACGGAGAACCAATTGCTCTTCTTGCTGGAATGGGATTTAGTTATGATGTTAAAGTCAGCTCAATTGTTGATTGTACTAGTATATTAAACAAAGATAATATAAAAAAAATATTTGAATCAACAGTCAAGCAAGAAACATGTACAATGTATCCATCTTGTAATGGCGGACAGTATGGAGATTATAATAATACTGCAGCTGGCCCTACAGATGACTTTGATGACTGTGTTATTGCCTGTGACGGCGGTAAATATACCGAAGAATGTAGTGCTATGTGTTATGATGTAGTGTATAACGGTGAAGAGGTTGCCCAGTTTCAGACAAACAAACTAATACTAGAAGCGCCATCTTTTGTAAACACAAGCTCTATCAAGAGTATATCGGATGTTCGCAGTTGTAGTCAGTTTGAAACTTATTATAATGGGATAATAGATGAAGAAGAAAAAAAATTAGTTACAAATGCATACTATTATTATTGTAGCCCTCAAAAAGCAGCGTCAACAAACAATCGCTTTGCTTCTAGTTACTACGGATATATATTAGATCCAAATGGCTATAATATTAAAACAGCATATATTTTTAGATCTATAAATAATGGATGTGATGCAGTATGTGAATGGAGAGGAACATGTCCTGGTGGAATTTCAGTAGGAGCAGAGGAAGTAAAAGAAAATAATAACAATGCGTTATCTGAATTACAATTGGCGTTAGAAGAATGTAATACTACAAGCATTAGTTTAGAAGAAGATACAAGTAGCACTTATAAACTTGATATAGTAAATGAATATATAAATTCAAGTGGGAAAATCGAAAAAACTTTCGACTCTTCAGAAGGTGAGTATTTAATAAATAATTATAAAAGTTATGATAAAAGCATATTAGGTGAAAATAAAGGTCAACCAACAGAAAATGAAATAACTTATCAAATCCCACAGTCATATGTTAATTTTAATGGCAAAGTAATTTATGAAAATGAAAATGGAGATGTAGATTTCGGAAAAGACGGAAAAGACAGTTACCGAAGTACAGGTAACCAATTTATAACAAGTTTGAGTTCGGTAACAACTAATAAGGATTGGTACAGATGGAGAATTGATATCGAAAGACAAAGCGGAGATGTTAACGGAGATATGCAAATAACAGCTGTAGATGCAATGCTTGCACAACAAATCGCTGCAAATGTTTATTCACCTACTCAAGAAGAAAGAAATTATGCTGATATAAATTTAGATGGAAATGTAGATAATTTAGATGCGGAGTTAATATTAAGTTCCGTAGTAAACAATGGACAATTGTTAATATATACTGGTGATAAAGTAGAATATAACATAAAAACAGAATTGTCTGAAGTAGGTAACTACGATTGGCTTATTGATGTAGATTGTTTTTACGCGTTAGAAAACGATGGACCACCACCAGAAATTGGAGGAGGTGGTATACATTATGTATTTAGACCAATCGACTTATTAAATGTATTTCCTAATGAAGATGGAGATAGTGATAATTTAACTGCTAATGGAAGAGTTCCGCAGTGGAACTGGAGTGCAGCAGCTAAAGAAACAACAGTAACCG
>CAYJBD010000083.1:337-4411 GCA_964368465.1 uncultured Muribaculaceae bacterium | reverse complement strand
ATAGGTGATATTATATTACGAGTAGCAAAAGCACCTACACCACCAGATGAACTACCGGTAACTCCGTAGTAAGCATACATTCCTGCATAGTGCCAGCTTCCAACTCTACCACTTCTGACAATGAATGGAGTGCTTGTTGTATGAAATATTGCATAATCACTATTCCATGTATATTTTAGTGTAGAATCTTTAATTTCTAGTATGCTATCACCTGTGATTGCTAGTGAAGAGTTTGTATTATCAGTGTTTTCTTCATATAAATCATAGTATTTAGAATTTGGAATATTACTTTGGGTAAATTTACTAAAAGCGGTATGGATACCACCAGCAGTATTTTTCATGAATGACATTACGTATTCGTATTTTCCGGCAGATAAGTCATATATTCCACTTATATTATTGGTTGTACTTGCTTTATAACCATTAATAGTATTCCATCTATAATCAACTGGGCATATTTCTACATTATAAATTCCACTGGTTGTAGTTGGTCTGGTTGTTCCTCCGCATCCTGTTATTATTTGGTTTTGTTCATTTTGAAAATAATTATTGACCATCGGAGTACAATTAGTGGATGTTGTACAAATTCCATAAATAGAGTGGGTCAAGTAGTTAACTGCTCCCCATTCAGTGTTTTTTATTACGTGTAAATCACTATTTGAATTTAATCCATAATTATTATTAGTTTTGATTACATTGCTATACATAGTATATATATCCATAGGTCCGATTGAATATATATTTGGTTTAATGGAGAAGTGTGTTTCAGTGGCAGTCATATCTTCTCCAAATTCAATTCCTGTTTCAAATTTTCCAACCCAAAAGCCTTTTAATTCATCTTCACCAAAAGTAAAAGCAGGATGAGCAGGAGTTGTATTGTTGACAAAGGTTATGTCTATAGCGTTATTTTCATTTTCGATAGAATTAGGATCATATGAATATCTTGGTATCCATACATACATCTGTTTTATCTCGTTCATAGGAATTTCTTCTCCTATGTTATAGTTTATTGTTTGATCAATTACTAAAACAGCATTAGCCCATGTTTTAGTTTCATAACGATACCATTCCTCCTGTGTATCTGCTACGTAGACAGTTCCGTTATTTGCAATTGTTACTGGTATAAATCCATCATTTAAAATAGGTGTGGCACCATTTAATATTTCTTCTTTATAATTTTCAATAAAATTAAACTTTAAATTTAAAGATAATTCTTTATTTTCTGGTAATATATCTTTATAAGATAATTTAATGTCAATTTTAATATCGCTGTTAGGGGTAAATATTATATTGTCTTTGTTTAAAATTTCATAGAATATATTGTCATTTGTGGAAATTAATTCTTCTATTTCTCCTAAGTAATAAGTGTTTGTAGTACTATTTGTAATCGATAATGTATAAGTAGTAGAAGAGTTTAAATTAGGAAGAGTTATGTGTAACTCGCAACTATTATTGGAAAAGGATGGATTATATGTTTCGTGTGCATCATTTAACTGTTCTTTTAGATCAATATTTGTTATTTTAATATTTTTATTTACTAATACTATTGCTTCTCCACTTATAGTTAATTCTGTATTTAAAGCAGCATAGCCAATACTCATGAATAAGACACTTATGAATATGCTAAAAGTAATTGCGAGTTCTATCTTTTTCATGTTACCTCCTAATATCTAGTATAGTGTAATTATATCATATTGCGGGATAAATTAATAGTGAATGGAATTTTGTATTCATAGGTTGAGTCTATCTGATGATAGATGTATAATTAAGAATATGGGGAAAGAATATGAAGAACATTTTAAAAATAAATAGATTAAGTATATGCTTGGATTTTTTTTGATTATGCTAGTCTTAAGAATATTAAAATAATTAGGTCTGTGGAAATATCTACTAAATTAAATAACTGTGTATACATGTCTTAGGTTATAATGTTGATATTAATAATTCGGAATTTAAACTTGAATTAGAAAAGCAGAGAAATTCTAGACTTATATACTTAAATGAAGTTACTGATAAATTAAAAGAATTAGGGTATATTATTAATGTTGATAAACTTAGTTTAGTTGATGGTGTTACTAAAAATCATATTGCTGAAGATGTTGTTAGTAGTGATTTGAATAAAGATAGTTTACTAAAAAAATATTCTTATATTCCATCTAAGGGAGAATTTATTGAAACTGTAATGAATCCTGGGTGTGCTGGATTTGTGAAGAAAAAAACACTGTTTCCAAAGGATGCATCTCGATTAATAAAGAGAGCATCTGGTAAAGTGGTTTTAGCGCATCCAGTTGTTTATAATAGTAAAGATAAAATGTCTATTGATGAAATTAAAGATATGATGATTGATATGGAAGTTGATGGGGTAGAAGCTAATTATATTTATATTAATAGAAATAAAGAGTTTATAAATCAAATAAATTTGTGGAATAAGGTTGCAAAAGAATTGAATATATTTACTACTATAGGTTCTGATTTTCATGATTATGATGGTATAAATGCTGAAGTTGGTTTTTGTAATTATAATGATTTGTTTACTGATGTTAATTGTACTTTAATAATAGATAATTTGGATAAATAAATAAGATTGTATTTTTTTTATATTATTATATATTTGTGCTATAATATGTATAGAATAGGTGTGATATAGTGAAGAATATGTTAGTGTGTGTAATGTTTGTGTGTATTCTTTTTATGAGTATTGGATATGCTTCTTTAAACACTGAGTTAACTATAAGTGGAGAAGCTGTTGTTACTGCTCCTACAGGTATTAAAATAACTAATATTAGTCTTTTATCTAGTGAAGGTGATGCTTATGTTACTTATAATCCTACTTATACAGATAATATTAGTAATATCAGTGCATCATTACCAAACCAAAATTCTAAGATTACATTTATTATCATCTTTCTGAAGTAAGAGAAAATAGTAATAGTAATAGTAATATCACATATGAAATTAAAGATGAAGAGATAATTTATTTACCTGGTAATAGTACTGTTGAAGTAGAAATATCTTTTTATTATATTAATTCTATTACTTCAGCTACTGATATTACACTAAGTTCTGTTTATATATTTGATACTATTCTTTATGAGAAGTTAGAATTTATAGAGAGTGATGGAGGTCAATATATTGAAACAGGTCTTTATAATACAGGTAACTATATATTTGAAGATGAGTTTTTAATTACCAATCTGGGTATTGGTAATAATACTGGTTCTTGGATTGTAGGTGGAAGAGTTAATCCTAATTATTCATTAGGAGTATTTGTAAATAGTTCTCCACAAGTAATTGCTGCTTATGGGACAATAACTCAGGTTATGACTCCAGGAGTTGTTATAAATAAATGGTATGAAATGTATTTTTCAATGGATAGGTTAACTATTGGTGGAGTTGATTATAATTTAACTGGTGAGAGGGAGATTCCTGAAGCTTATAAGGCAGAGCTTATAATAGGTGGTAATTTACTTGCCTATGATGGGGTTTCAGTGGATAATCGTAATATGCAAGGAAAAAGAAAATACTTTAAAGTTACTAATGCTGTTGATGGTACAGTTTTAAGATATTATGTTCCTGCTAAGTTAGATTCTACTGGTGAAGTAGGTATGTGGGAACTTGTTGAAGATAAATTTTATGGTAATGATGGAACTGGAATATTTTTAGCACCTTAAGTCTTTTAGTAATCTTAATAAAATCTTAATGTTTTAATTCTTAAATATTAAGATTTTTTTTGTTATAATTAATAAGAAAAGAGAGAGTTTATATGTATAAAATATTAGTAGTAGATGATGATAAAGAAATAGTTAAAGCAATAGAGATATATTTAAAAGCAGAGAACTTTGATATATTTGTAGCTTTCGATGGTAATGAAGCGATTGATGTAATAAATAGTAATAAGATTGATTTAGTTATTTTGGATATTATGATGCCTAATTTAGATGGTATTAGTACTGTTTCTAAAATAAGAGAGATGTTGAATATTCCTATTATATTATTATCTGCGAAGAGTGAAGATTACGATAAAATAGAAGGTTTAAATATAGGTGCTGATGATTATGTTACCAAGCCTTTTAA
>CAYJBD010000083.1:0-281 GCA_964368465.1 uncultured Muribaculaceae bacterium | reverse complement strand
CTTACGCCAACTGAATATAATATTTTGTTATTTTTATTACGTAATAAGGGTAAAGTATATTCTATAGATCAAATATATAATGAAGTTTGTTCAGGTGAGAGCTATGATGTTTCTAATATAATCGCAGTTCATATTAGACATATAAGAGAGAAAATTGAGATTAATCCTAAAGAACCTAGATATTTGAAAGTTATATGGGGAATTGGATATAAAATAGAAAATTTGGAGGATATTAGTAATGAAAATTAGAAATGGTAAATGGATTTTTCTAAGATGGTTAG
>CAYJBD010000082.1:0-4449 GCA_964368465.1 uncultured Muribaculaceae bacterium | reverse complement strand
CAACCCTAGTAAGTTCTAACCCAGGAACAGTAATACCAATGGATGATATAAATGCCATGTTTGTGTGGATACCAAGATATTCTTATACAATAGGCAATACATATGGATATCAAGGGTATGGAGGCTCGACTTCCAGTGCTGAAGCACCTGGGGCATTTGATGTTAATTTTATTAAAACAGATGTTGTTGATTTAGGTACAGCAAAATACACTGGTGATGTAATAGATAATTGGTATACTAATCCAGCTTTTTGTTGGGGAGATACATGTGATGATCCTGCAACGAGAAGTGACGCTGGAAATAGAGAATTATCTGGTATTTGGGTTGGTAAGTTTGAAAGTGGAACAACTGGAGGTGTTACAACAAATGCTGTTCAACAACCTATTATAAAACCAAATATTAATAGTTGGCGAGGCGCTACTGTTGTAAATGCTTTTTTCAGTGTAGAAGATTACATGGCTGGGATAAACGGTGAGACTATATTTGGTCTTTACGAAGATAGTTATGTACCTCATATTGTGAAAAATACTGAATGGGGGGCAATAACATATCTTTCTCAATCAAAATATGGAAAATATGGTAACGTTGGTTATGTTGGTGTTGATAAAGAAATTTATCGTAATAATTGTAATACTTATATTACAGGTATAGGAGCAGATGCTGTTGATTCTGGTGAATCTAGTGTATCTTGTTCTGTTAACACATATGAAACGATATTAGGTCAAGCTGCGTCCAGTACTGGTAATATATATGGGATATATGATATGGCCGGAGGAACTTATGAGTTCGTAATGGGTTTTATGAAAAGTTCGTCTGGTGAATTTTTAATTTATCCTAATGGTTTTATAACTGATCCTGGTAATAGATATTATAATCATTATGAATTTTCAGGTGTTTCACCATTTGATTTTTCTAGAAGAATATTAGGTGACGCATCAGAAGAAATCTTGGGTTTTTATGGAGATTTAAATTATTTTCCTTTTGGGTCTTATCATTGGGTGATTCGTGGAGGAAATTATGCAGAAGATGGGGTTTTTTATATTAATATGCATAGTGGTCAATCGGTTGATAACGCTACATTTAGGGTTGCATTGATTAAATAGAATTGTTATGGCAATTCTGTTTTTTTTATTTAACTTATTGTAAATTGATAATCATAGTTATTTTGATGTGAAATTCAATGTATATTGTACTTGAATATTTTGTCTATTTTTGTTATCATTATATAGAATAGAGGTATGTATGAGAAAAGTTTTGATGTTAATAGTTAGTATTTTATTACTTATTGGTTTTGTAGGGTTTACTTATGTTATGTATGATGAGTTTGTTAATGCTAGTAAAGATTTATCTTTAGATGTAGTTTATGATAATGAAGAAGAATCTTCTATTTATAAACTTGCTGATACTATACCTATTAGTAATGAAGATGGGATGTTAGTAGATAGTTTTGATTTTTCAATTACTAATAATACTGAGGGCCTTAGTGCTTACCGTATTACTGTTACTGGTGATCCTTCTTTGGATAGTAGTTTATTAATTGATAATGATTATATAATGGTTTCTTTTCAAAAAGATAATGGTGGTTATAGTCAACCTATGTCATTAAGTGATGTTGGTGAAGGTTTTTATATAGTTAATAATCAATTTATAGATGGTTCTGTTACTGTTAACTACGGTATTAAATTATGGGTTAGTGATAAAGCTAGTGTGGGGCTTGCTGGTAAAGTGTTTCAAGGAGTTGTTTCGGTTGATACTATTGAGTTAGAAAATGGTAAATATTTAGACACTACTAAGCCTACTATTAGTTTAAATGGTGAAGAAGTAGTTAATGTTATTAAAGGTGATTCTTTTACTGATTTAGGTGTTAGTGGAATTGGTGATAATAAGGATACTTTGAGTATTAAAGATGTTATTGTTAGTTATTATAATTGTAATAATGAGTGTATTGAAATTAATGATATAGATATTAGTAAAGTTGGTAGTTATCAAATTAAATATATGATCGCAGATAAGAGTTTTAATTATAATAGTGTATACCGTACTGTTAATGTTGTAGAATAGATACTTTTTTGTATCTTTTTTCTTTGTTTGTTTGAAACTGTTTTAATTTTATGGTATTCTTATATAGTATGAGGAGAGTTGAAAATGGAAGTTAAGAGAGTAGTTGTAGGGAGACTACAGACTAATTGTTATATATTAATTAAAGATGGAGTTGCTTTGGTAATTGACCCAGGAGATGATGGGGTTAAGATTAAAGAAGCAATTGGTGAGAATAAACTTGGTGGAGTATTAATTACACATTCACATTTTGATCATGTTGGTGCGTTAAGAGATTTTACTAAGAAGAATGCTATTGTTAATAAGAGAAGTAATTTAGAAGAAAAAGAATATGTAATGGGTCCTTTTAAATTTGAAGTTATTTATACACCGGGACATAGTAGTGATTCAATTACTTTTTATTTTAGAGAAGATGGTGTTATGTTTACTGGAGACTTCTTATTTAAAGAAGAGATTGGAAGATGTGACTTACCGACTGGTAATATTAACGAGATGTATAAAAGTATTGATAAAATATTAGGTTTTGATAAGACAGTTGTTATTTATCCAGGTCATGATGAAGAGTCAACATTAAATCATGAATTTTTACATAATGATTATATAAAGGAGAGATTAGGATAATGAAGAAAAATATATTATTAATGATTAAAGGTTTTATAATGGGTATTGCTAATATAATTCCTGGTGTTAGTGGGGGTACTTTAGCATTAACTCTTGGTATTTATGAAGAGTTCATTGAAGCTATTAGTCATTTCTTTGAGAAGTTAAAAGATAATGTTAAGTTTTTAATTCCGATTGGAATAGGAATGGTTATATCAATTTTGATATTTAGTAATGTAATAGATGCTTCTTTAGAGAGTTTTCCACTACCGACAATACTTTTGTTTATGGGGTTGGTTCTTGGTGGATTACCAATGATATTTAAGCGTATAGCTGGTAAAAAAGATAGTAAGAAAGTTAATAATTATGTACTAATGAGTTTTACTTTTTGTTTAATTATCTTTTTATCACTAATACCTGTCTTTTTTCCTGAGACTAGCGAAGTAGTTTTATCGGATATTGATTTTGTGGGTATGGCTATTTTATTTATAGTAGGTGTAATTTAATCAGGTACTATGTTTATTCCTTGTGTTAGTGGTTCGTTAGTATTACTTACTTTAGGTTTTTATAATCCGATAGTAGAAACGATTAGTGAACTTACGAAGTTTGATAATTTATTTAATAACATTTTAGTACTTGGGGCTTTTGGTGTCGGCGTACTAGTTGGTTTAGTACTTATTTCTAGGTTAATAGAATATTTATTCGAAAAACATCAGACAATTACGATGTATGCAGTTATTGGTTTTGTCGTTGCATCTTTGTTTGCTATTCCTATAAGTACGTTCCTTGAAATTGATACTTTTGTATTCTCTGTACCTCAACTTGTTGTGGGAGTAGTTCTATTAATTATTGGTTACTTTGTTGGTAATAAGTTAGGAGATGCTTAATGGATATTTTTCAAAGTATTATACTTGGTATTGTTCAGGGAATAGCAGAGTTTTTACCTATTTCTTCTAGTGCTCATTTAATCATCTTTAGAGATATATTTGGTATTGGTAGTGGTCTTGATGATTCTATTGCTTTAACATTCGATATTGCGCTTCATTTGGGTACTATTTTAGCAATTGGGATATATTTCTTTTGGGATTTTATTCATATGATTCGTGATGGATTTACTAAGGGTATAAAAGATGAGAAGGGTAAGATTTTATGGTTTATCATTATTGCAACTATACCTGCTGCTGTTATGGGGATTTTATTTGAAGATGTAATAGAAAATATTATTCGTGGTAATTACTTGGTAATAGCTAGTGCTTTAATAGTTATGGGTATTATTATTTATTTAGTTGATATGAATAGTAAGAATACTAATTCGATTAAAAAGATGAGTTGGTTAGATGCTTTATGGATTGGTTGTTTACAAGTGTTTGCATTAATCCCGGGTTTTTCTAGGAGTGGTACAACAATAACGGCTGCTAGAATTCGTGGTATTGATAAAGAAGATGCTGCTAAGTTTTCCTTTTTCCTAGCAATGCCTGTTATATTAGGGGCTGTTTTATTAGAGATTGTTGGTACTCAAGATATAATGCCTTTAATAATTGATAATATTGCTTTCTTTATAAGTGGTATTATTGCTGCTTTTATAACGGGCCTTCTTTGTATTAAATTTTTACTTAGTTATCTTAAGAAACATGACTTTAAAATATTCATGTGGTACCGTATTGTAATGGCGATTATTGTTATTGTTTGGACTTTGTTTTTTTAGGAGGAATTTATGTTAAATAAATATGTATTTAGAGGTTATGATATTAGAGGTGTTTATCCTACTGATATCGATAGTGAGTTTGCTTT
>CAYJBD010000081.1:0-4488 GCA_964368465.1 uncultured Muribaculaceae bacterium | reverse complement strand
GAAAAAATGGAATTAATGAAAATATTAGATGATATGCCTGATTCCAATCAATTATCCTTATTCTAATTAATATAAAAAAAGAGTTGAAAACCAAGAGAAAATATCACATATAAAAATTAGCTAGAGTTAAGAATATAGCAGTTGTTATCTATGTAAAAAACTGTCAATCAAAGAGAAAACAATTCGTTGTTTTTCTTTTTATGTTATAATAATATTGATATAAAAGAGAGTGATGAAAATTGAAAATTAAAGGAATTGAAACTAATTGCATACAATATGGTAAAGGCCCAGATATTGTTCTTTTACATGGATGGGGTCAAAATATAGAAATGATGGATCCCATTGGAAAAAGATTGGAAGATAAATTCAAAATAACCATCATTGATTTTCCTGGATTTGGTAAAACAGAAGAACCAAACAGTCCTTGGACAATAGATGATTATACTGAGTATTTAAAAGAACTAATAGATACAATGAAAATTAAAAAGCCAATCCTTATTGGGCACTCTTTTGGAGGTAGGGTAGCTATTAACTATTCTTCCAAATATGATGTTTCAAAATTAGTCTTATTTGGTAGTCCTTGCCAAGCAAGTAAACAAAAAGATAGTCTGAAAACCAAAACACTGAAGTCACTTAAGAAAATAAAAATGCTAAGTGAATTCGGCGAAAAGATGAAAAAGTATATCGGATCTGATGATTATAAGAAAGCAAGTCCAATTATGAGAGAAACATTGGTAAATACAATCGGTCAAGATTTAGTAGAAGCAGCCTCTAAAATAAAGATACCTACTATTATTATGTGGGGAGATTTAGACGAAGCGGCAACACTAGAAGATGCAAAGAAATTAGAAGAGGTAATTACTGATTCTGGACTAATTATTTTCCCCGGATTTACACACTATGCTTATTTAGAAAACATCAATCAAGTCACTAATATATTGAATGAGTTTCTGTAGGAGGAAAAAATGATTTTAACTTATTTACTAATACTAATTGCTTTTTTAACTATTATAACAAAAAGCAAAAGATCTCTTCACATGTTACAACAAAATTTATATAACGAGAACAACCGTTATTTAAAATGGCTTTTAAAAAACAAAAAAGAATGGTTTCACTTTGACAGTTTAGCTGTTATCTTAGGTGTTGTATTATATATTACTAATTCACTGCCGGAAATCATAATGATTTTAATGATGATTCTTTATTTAGTGACTATCTACTATAAAAGAGTTTTTCAAAAGAATGATCAAAATAAAAAACCGCTAGTAGTAACAGCGCGTGTTAAACGCCTGATTGTAACATCTACAATTATTCAATTATTACCATTTATTTCAATTGCTTTATTAGAAGATCCAACAACAACTTTAAATAGTCTTGCCTGGATTTATATACCCCTAGTTGTTCAATTTAATTTTATCATTAGCTACATTGCTAAAATAATCAATACTCCAGTGGAAAAACTAGTATATTTATATTATTATACGAAAGCAATGAGTAAGAAAAAATCAATGAAAAACTTAAAAGTAGTTGGAATTACAGGAAGTTACGGAAAAACTAGTAGTAAGAACATTTTAAGTGAAATTTTAAATATAAAATTTGTTACAAGACCTACTCCTAGAAATTTGAATACTGAATATGGAATGATGATTACTATCAATAATCATCTAGACAAGTTTGATGAAGTTTTAATCGCTGAAATGGGAGCATACAAAAAAGGTGAAATTAAAAGACTTGCTAAAATGATGAAACCACAATATGGAATTCTTACAACTATTGGAACAGCTCACTTAGAAAGTTTCGGTAGTGAACAAAATATAGAAGATGGTAAGTTTGAGTTAATTGAACAACTTCCAACAGATGGTGTTGCGATATTGAATGGTGATGATCCTAAACAAGTAAATCACCAAGTTAAATCTAAGTGCAAGAAAATCTTTATCGGAATTAACAATGAAAATGTTGATTTAAGAGCTAGTAATATCAAATGTTCTCATAAAGGAACTACATTTGATGTTAAATTCAAAGACGACGATAAAACATATGAATTCGAAACGAAATTATTAGGTAACCACAACGTTTCTAATATCCTAGCAGCTATTGCTTTAGGTAATGAAATGGAAATTAGTAAAAAAGATTTAGTGAAATCAGTTTCATTAGTTAAACCAATTGAACATCGTTTAGAACTGAAGAAGTTGGGTAATTTCTATCAAATAGATGATGCCTACAATTCTAATCCAGTAGGAGCTAAAGGAGCAGTAGAAGTATTATCAATGATGCCAGGAACTAAAATAATAGTAACTCCTGGAATGATAGAACTAGGCCCTAAAGAAGAACAATACAATCAAGAATTTGGTAAACAAATAGCACAGACTAATCCTGATTACGTTATCTTAATCGGAGAGAAAAGGACAAAACCTATTTATAATGGATTAAGAATTGGTAACTATAATATGGATAATGTAATAATATATAATGACGTTAAAGATGCGTACAAGTTTATCAGTGCAATCAAAACAAAAAAAGATATATATGCTCTTTTTGAAAATGATTTGCCAGATACATATAATGAATAGGAGAGTATAAAATGAAAATAAAATTAGGAGTTATCTTCGGTGGAGAAAGTGTTGAGCATGAAGTAAGTATAATTACTGCAATTCAAGCCATGAATAAAATAGATGAAGAAAAGTATGAAATAATACCTATTTACATCAATAAAAAAGGAGAATGGTTCACAGGGGAATCGTTAAGAGAAGTAGAAATATATCAAGATACAGCATTACTAGAAAGATATAACAAAAATGTTGTATTATATAATAAAGATAGTCAATTTATCTTACAAGCTAAGAAAGGATTATTTAAAAGTACTATAAAAGAAATTGATATAGCGTTTCCAATTGTACATGGAACTAATGTTGAAGATGGAACTCTGCAAGGATACTTACAAACAGTTGGAATTCCGTATGTAGGAAGTGATGTTTATGCATCTGTTGTATCACAAGATAAAGTATATATGAAACAAATATTTAAATCAGAAGAGCTACCAGTAGCAAATTATACATGGTTTTATGATACAGAATATAAAAAAGAACAAGAGCGAATAGTAAAACAGGTGGAAAAACTGGGGTACCCAGTAATTGTTAAACCAGCAACTCTAGGAAGTAGTGTTGGCATAAGTGTGGCTAAAAACCAAAAAGCTTTAATCGAAGCTATAGATGATGCGATTACTTATGATAGTAAAATAGTTGTTGAAGAGGTAATTGAAAACCTAAAAGAAGTAAATATTAGTGTTCTTGGTAATTATGATATACAAAATTTAAGTGTGATTGAAGAAGTGTTATCAACTAAAGAATTTCTAACATATGAAGAAAAATATATCGGTGGAGATAAAGTTAAAGGTAAACTAGGAGTTAAAGCAAGTAATGCTAAGTGGTCAAAAGGTATGGCTTCTGCAACTAGACAAATACCGGCAAATATTTCAATGAAACTACAAGAAGAGATTGAAGATATATCTATTAAAGCCTTCAAAAGTCTGAAGAATTCAGGAGTAGTAAGAATTGACTATTTAATAGATGATAAGAAGAATAAAGTTTATATAAATGAAGTTAATTCAATTCCCGGAAGTTTATCTTTCTATCTATGGGAACCGGCAGGGAAAAAATACACAGAATTATTAGATGAGTTGATTAATATAGGTATTAAAGATTACAAAAAAAGAATTAGTAAAGTTCATTCATTCAATACTAATATCTTGCAAGGATACCAAAATAACAGCTTAAAAGGTGGAAAAGGCCTAAAAGGTGGAAAGATTAAGTAGAAATACTTAATTTTTTTCATATAATAAATTAGGGGGTACTATGAAACCGATAATAGGAATATTATTAAGGCAAGAAAAAGAGTGTCAATATGTTAAAGAATCTATTTTAAAAGCAGTGACAAAGTATGGAGGAGATTACTTATTATTACCTATAACAGATATACATAAAGAAAATGAAAAAGAAAGAGTGAAAGAGTGGATAAATAGTTGTGATGCATATTTATTTCCAGGAGGAGATACAATAACAGATTTTGATGTTTTTGTTCTAAAAGAAGTATTAGAGCAAAATAAACCAATACTAGGTATTTGTTTAGGTATGCAACTAATGGCTAGTTACCCAGAAAAAGACAGGTCAGAACAAATAGATAATTCGAATCATAAACAAGATGGTTCATTATATGTTCACCAAGTAACGATTCAAAGAGGTAGTAAGCTCTACGAAGTAATTAAAAGAGACAATATCAATGTTAATAGTAGACACGCCTATAAAATAAAAGACGCTGGCATTTTTAAAATAGTAGCAACAAGTCCGGATGGAGTAATAGAAGCAATTGAAAATTCAACACATCAGTTTCAAATAGGAGTACAATGGCATCCTGAAAATATGATTGCTCATGAGGAAAGTAGTAGAAAAATTTTTCAATCATTCCTAGAAAGTGCTAAAAGTCCAAAATAAT
>CAYJBD010000080.1:0-4505 GCA_964368465.1 uncultured Muribaculaceae bacterium | reverse complement strand
ATATTTGTTTTTTTTATGTAAAATATGTTTCTTTATATAGAGGTTATGTTGTATAATTAAAGAGAATAAGAAAAGAATTGAGATGATATAATGGAAAAGAAAATAATGGATGGGAATGAAGCATGTGCTTATGCTTCATATAAATTTACAGAAGTTGCGGGTATTTATCCGATAACGCCTTCTTCACCAATGGCTGAATTTACTGATGCTTGGAGTTGTGAAGGGAAACTTAATTATTTTGATCAACCTGTTAAAGTTGTAGAAATGCAGTCTGAAGCAGGGGCGGCAGGAATGTTACATGGATCTTTACAAGCAGGTTGTTTATCAACTACTTATACTGCTAGTCAAGGACTTCTTTTAATGATTCCTAATATGTATAAAATGGCAGGGGAGAGATTACCAGCAGTTATTAACGTAGCGGCTAGAAGTTTATCTACTCATGCGTTATCAATATTTGGTGATCACCAAGATGTTTATGCAGCAAGAGCTACTGGGTTTGCAATGCTTGCTAGTTCTAGTGCACAACAAGTTATGGATTTAACAGGAGTAGCACATCTTTCTGCTTTAAAAGGAAGAGTTCCTTTTATGAACTTTTTTGATGGATTTAGAACATCACATGAATTACAAAAAGTAGAACTAATAGATACAACTAAATTAGAAAAATTAATAGATAGACAAGCTTTAAAAGAGTTTAAAGAAAAAGCTTTGTTAACAGGTAAAGCTGTTACTAGAGGGACTGCACAAAATGATGATATTTATTTTCAAGCTACAGAAGTTAGAAATAAATTTTATGATGAGTTACCTGATATAGTTAATAAATACTTAATGGAAGTTAGTATTATAACTGGTAGAGACTATAGACCATTTAACTATTATGGAGCGAAAGATGCAACTAAAGTTATAGTAGCAATGGGTTCTGTTTGTGAGACAGTTAAAGAAACGATTGAATACCTTAATAAAGGTGATGAAAAACTTGGTTTAATAGAAGTCCATTTATATAGACCTTTTAGTGATAAGTTCTTTTTAGAAGCATTACCTGATAGTGTTAAACATATTGCTGTACTTGATAGAACTAAAGAAGCTGGTAGTACAGGGGAACCTTTATACTTAGATGTTTTAAACATTATTAATAAACATAAACTTAATGTTAAAGTATTAGGTGGTAGATATGGCTTATCTAGTAAAAACACTAATCCTTCTATGATTAAAGCTGTTTATGATTTTATTGGTAAGCGAGATAGTTTTAGTGGATTTACAGTAGGGATTGAAGACGATGTTACGCATTTAAGTATTCCAGTTGATGATAAGTTTGAAATACCTAATAACTGTGTAGAGTTTTTAGTATATGGATTTGGATCAGATGGAATGGTATCTTCTTGTAAAGATATTATGAAAGTTACTGGGGGAAGTACTAATGCTAATGTACAAGGTTATTTCCAATATGACTCAAAGAAGAGTTCTGGTGTTACGATAAGTCATTTACGTTTTTCTAAGAATGAAATTAGATCGACTTATTATGTAGAAAATCCTAGTTTAGTAGTTTGTACTAAAGATACTTATTTAAAGAAATATAAGATGCTTAATAATATTAAAGAGAATGGAACATTTATATTAAATACTAGTAAGACTAGGGATGAAGTTTTAAAATATATGAGTGTTAGGGATCAAAAGATTCTTAAGAATAAAAACATTAAGTTTTATGTTATAGATGCTTATGATATTTCTAGTTCAGTTGGACTTGGTAATAAAATAAGTATGATTATGGAACTTATGATGTTTAAAGTTAGTAGAGTAATGGATTTTGACTTTGCACATAATTATTTAAAAGAAAGTGTAGAGAAGAGATTTGCTAAAAAAGATAAGTCAGTTGCGACTAATAATATTAAAGCGATGGAGATGTCTTTAGATAAACTTACTTTAATTGATATGGGGAATGTTAGTGTAAGAGGTCTTGATAGTGAAAACAAATTATCTTTCTTTGAAACAATTGATTTAAGAGAGGGAGATAGTTTACCTGTTAGTGCTTTCTTAGATAAGCCTGATGGTACTTTTGTAGGTGGATCTACTGCTTTAGAGAAGAGAAATATTGCAGATGATGTTCCTTGTTATAATAAAGATAATTGTATTAATTGTAATTTTTGTTCATTAGTTTGTCCTCATGGTGTTATTAGACCTTTCTTATTAACTAAAGAAGAGTTTGAAGCTGCACCTAATGAAGTTAAAGCACAAACTGTGGAAGCTATTATTGATGGAGTAAAATATCGTTATACGATTGGTATTAGTGAAGAAGATTGTACTGGTTGTAAATTATGTTCTAATGTATGTCCTGGTAAGAAGGGGGTTAAAGCATTAGAGATGGTTGAGAATGAAGGTAAAAATAAAATAGTTAGTGATTACTTATTTAATAAAGTTAGTTATAAAGAAGTAATGAATAAAGCTACTATTAAGGGTAGTCAATTTAGAAAACCTTTATTTGAATTCTCGGGTGCTTGTGCTGGTTGTGGAGAAACACCTTATGTTAAACTTTTAACACAGTTAAGAGGGGATAACTTAGTGGTTGCTAATGCGACTGGATGTTCTTCTATTTATGGAGGAAGTGCTCCATCAACTCCTTATTTAGTTCCTTGGGCTTCATCTTTATTTGAAGATAATGCTGAATATGGATTTGGTATGAAAATAGCTGATAAGATGATTAAAGAGAGAATTTTAGATACGATTGATAGTAACTTATCTAAAATAAAAGAAGAAGAAGTTAAAATATATAAAAACTATTTAAAAGAAATTAATAATAATACGGCTAATGCTTTATTAAAAGTAATTGACCATACTCCTGTTAAAGAGCTTCTTAAGTTTAAAGATTATATTAAACCTAAAGATGTTTGGTTAATAGGTGGAGATGGATGGGCTTATGATATTGGGTTCTCTGGAATTGATCATGTTTTAGCTAATAAAGAAAATATTAATATATTAGTACTTGATACAGAAGTTTATTCTAATACAGGTGGTCAATCTTCTAAGTCTTCTCGTTATGGGTCAGTTGCAAAGTTTGCAGCACATGGTAAAGAGACAGCTAAGAAAGATTTAGCTAAGATAGCACTTACTTATCCACATGTTTATGTGGGAACAATTAGTATGGGAGCTAATTATCAACAAGCTATTACAGTATTAGAAGAAGCTAATAATTATAATGGACCATCTATTGTAATTGCTTATTCTCCTTGTATTGAACATGGTATTAAATTAGGTATGTCTAATTCAATTGATGAAGAGAAGAAAGCTGTTATGTCAGGGTATTTCCCGATATTTCATTATAATCCTGAAACTGATATCTTTAAATTAGATTGTAAACCTGATTTTGAAAACTATTTAGATTTCTTAGAAAATGAAAATAGATATCAAACACTTAAGAAAATAGATAGTAAGAGATATAGAGAATTAGTTGCTAAGAATGTTAGAATGGCACAAGATAGATTTAATTATTATAAGAGTTTAGAAACAAAAAAAGAAGATCAAAATTAATTGATCTCTTTTTTGTATGAATTTTTATTATTTTCTGTTTCTTTAAGACTACCAATAAGTTCTTGTTTCATTTCTGATAATGTTCCTTTATCAATAGCTGAAGATATTTTTGACAGTAAACTTTGTTCTGCATAATCATTACTATATTCTCTATATGAGTTATTTAACCAGCAATTATGAATGTTTAATTCATGAGCTTTCTTTGCAAGTTCTAACTCGATATTTTCTGGATAAGTATTATCTAAAACATCTAGATATTCTAAATCGTTAAATAATTGTTTATTTTCACCTTCAATATACTCTTCTATTTCCATTTTAGTTTGATCTTTAAGTGATAATAATCTTTTTATAATAGGTCTATCAGTTTCAGGGTTAAATTCTGAATATTTTAATACGGTTGCGGCGATTGAAACGTTATCGTCAAAACTATTTAGTATTTCATCGAAAATATATTTATCATCTTTGTTATTTGGATTTACTCTATTAATAGCAAAAGAGTAATCTATAATTGTATTAACATTATCTTCTGATAAACATTCAATATTACGTTCTTTAAGTGCTTGTTCAATAACACTTACTTTATCTTTAGTTAATAAGTTTTCTATTGATTTAAGTAAAGAGTTAAAGTTGTGTCCTGGAATAACTTTCCTTATATAATTTTGTAATGATATATATATACAGTGATTTTCTTTTAATTCTTCTTTGTTGTTAATAATGAAATTACTGTATTGTTGATATTGTCCAAAATTTTCATATGTTGGTTCGTCCCATACTTCAGCACATTCAAGCCAAGTGTCAAAATTTGATTCTTTCCAAATAGGATTTTCTTTATAATCTCTTACTAAATCACTTTTATTATAACCAATTGTTTCAACTAATTGTTCTCTATTCTTACTTTGGTATATTTCGTATATTGAGTAAAGTAGAGCAAGTTCATTTAAAGTGTCTTTATAATCATTATCATTTATAATGTCTATTATTTGTTG
>CAYJBD010000079.1:0-4508 GCA_964368465.1 uncultured Muribaculaceae bacterium | reverse complement strand
ACCACAAGTTAAAAAAGCATTTGAAGGAATGGAAAAAGAAGCTCCTAAAGAAACAGGTGAAATATGTCCTGAATGTGGCAATCCTTTAGTGTTCAGAAAAGGTAAATATGGTGAATTTATTTCATGTGGTAATTACCCAGAATGTAAATACATAAAAAAAGAACAAAAAGTTGTAGTTGAAGTTTGTGATTGTCCTAACTGCTCTGGTAAAATTGTTGAACGTAAGACAAAAAAAGGAAAAGTATTTTATGGATGTAACAACTTTCCTAAATGTAAGTTTGCATCATGGGACAAACCAACAGGTGATAAATGCCCTAACTGTGAAGGCCCATTAGTAGAAAAAGATAATAAAATAATATTTCCTGAATGCCAAAAAGACCAATAAAGGTCGTTTTTTTATTTACTATTTGATATATAATAAGAGTATAAAAGGGAGAATGTATGAAAAATAATAAAGGTTTTACATTAGTTGAATTGTTAGCTACGATAGTTATTCTAGGTTTACTTGCTACTATTGCTATAGGAAGTGTTATGTACATGGTAGAATTAACTAAAGAAAATTACTATAAGACACAAGAAGATTTAATTATAGCTTCTGCTAGAGAATATTTTTTAAATAATCGTTATGAACTTCCTGATAATGGTAGTTCTATCTCTATAACAACAGAAGAATTAGCTCGAGCAGGATATGGTGATGAAACTAAAGATCATAATGGAGAAGAATGTAAAATAGAACAACCAGATGGTGAAATTCAAGATGGTATAAAAGTAGAAGTCACTCATGATACAACAACTGATGATTACAACTATTCAGTCTCATGGAATTGTCCCGAATATAAAAACTAGGAGTTTATTATGAAATGTTATTTATGTTTATATCAAGATGACGATAATCTAACTGTTTTAAAAGAAAGTAGTTTAAGAGAAATAGATGAACATACTACTAATTTTAAATCATCAACTGCAATAAGAGACTTTTATCATGATTCTATTCTTAATGTTAAATATCGCCGTGAGTCAATTAGAATAGTAACAGATAAATCAGATGATAAAAGAACTAAAATATCTGTTTTATACCAAGACGAAAAGAAGTATCTTGATGATGAAAGTCTTTTATTTGAAATATCTACTAAATTATTTTTCCCTGACTTTCAACCAGTTGTTTCTTCCTTAAATTATCAAGGAGAATCGCTAGAGAAACATCGAAACTGGAAAACATTAAAAAATATTACCACAATCCAGCTATCAGATTATAATAGAAGAGAATATGTAAAGTTAGAAAACATTATTAAATCACCTAAAGTGTCAATCGAAGAAAAAAACAAAGCAGTAACAGAACAAAAAAAATTACTGCCAAATATATTGCCTAAACGTATTTATGAAGCTATTTCTAATAAGTTAATATTTGATGTACCAGAAACATTTAGACGTCTATATAAAGAAAAACCTTATTATAACGAAAAAATAACTACTTCAAAACTACTACAAGACTTACAAACAGACTTTATGCATAATATCGAATCCGAAATAAATACTGATAGAGGTTACTTTTGGGCTAGAAAAATATATAGTAAAATCAAGTCACATGAGAAAAAAAATCACATTGATATATATGCGATAGAAGAACAAGAAGAACAACCTGTTTTATTAGATGACTTTATTAGAGAAGAGCAGCCTATAAGAGAAGATATAATTGCTGAAAATCATGGGGTAGAGAAAATAATACAAGAGTTTCCAGAAGATACAACTAAAATGAAAGTCAAAAAATATGAAGAAGAGCTATAGTGACTATATTAACTATTTAGAATATGAGAAAAAATACTCGGTCAATACAATTATTAATTACCAAGAAGATATAGAAGAATTTACAGGGTATTTAGAAAGAGAAGAATTAACTATAAATGACTTTTCTTATCAAGATGTAAGGTTGTTTTTGATGTATTATAAGAATGAGAAAACATACAGTAAAAACAGTATTTCCAGAAAACTAAGTGCGATTAGGAGCTACTATAAATACTTAGTCAATCAAAATCTAATCGAAGCCAATCCTTTTTCTTTAATAAGTGCTCCTAAAAAAGATAAATTACTTCCAAAGTACTTTGAATCTAATGAATTAGAAGAGTTATTCAACAGTTGCGATAATACACCTCTAGGGCAAAGAGATTTACTGATATTAGAATTATTATATGCAACAGGAATAAGAGTATTTGAACTTGTTAATATTAAACTAACAGATATATCACTTTCTGACAAGAAAATAAAAGTATTAGGAAAAGGAAATAAAGAGAGATTAGTTCAATACGGAGAATATGCAGAAAAAGCACTAAAAAAGTATTTAAAAGAAGGAAGAGAACACTTACTTAAAACAAAAACTAATAGCTTATTACTTAATCACTTAGGTGGCCAATTAACTGACAGAGGTGTTAGGTATATACTAGATAAACTTATTAAATCAACATCATTAAATAAAAACATTTCACCACATATGTTAAGGCACACATTTGCTACTCATTTATTAAATGAGGGATGTGACATATCATCGGTTCAAGAAATGTTAGGTCATGAGTCAATAAAAGCAACCCAAATATATACTCATGTCTCAACAGATAGATTAAAAGACATATATTATAGTAATTTTAACAGAGCAAAAAAATAATTAATAGAAATATTAATTTTTTCTTTTTAATAATACGAAAAGTTTGATATAATGATATTATCTTGAGGTGAACATAGTGATAGAGGAATTTGAAACAGAAGAACAATTATACAATCGACTTCGACCAGCTTTAACAAGTAAAAAAAATGAATTGAAAAAATTAGGGTTTAAAGAAATAACCAATCAAGAAATATGGAAATATCTAAAAGACAGTGTTTGGTCAACAAGAACAAACTTAACTTTAGCAGATCTAGTAAATGATATATTACATTTAGATAAGACTGAGTTACAAAAAAAAGATATATCTGGTGCAGTAGAGCATCTGTTTTAGGAGGGAACAATGAAAAAAGTAGTCACATATTTAATTATATTTTTATTGATAACAGGTATAACGCTAGTAGGTTTTAAACCGTTATTTTCTAACATTACATATGGTTTGGATTTAAGTGGTGGATTTGAAGTTTTATACCAAGTAGAATCTATAGATGGTGAAGATATAGACTCATCAAAAATAACAAGTACATATAAAACCTTATTACGAAGACTCGACGGTCTAGGTGTTAGTGAACCAAATATTTCCGTTGAAGGAGAAGACCGCATTAGAGTACAACTAGCAGGTGTTACTAACGAAGATGAAGCAAGAGAACAACTAAGTAAAACAGCATCTTTAACATTCAGGGATACAGATAATAACTTACTTATGACAAGTGAAGTGCTATCAAGTGCTAAAGTAGGTGTTGATAACAGTGGTATGCCAGCTGTTTCTTTACAAGTAAAAGATAAAGAATTATTCTATGAAACAACTAAAGAATTGAGCCAGACTTCTGATAATCGAATTGTTATCTGGTTAGATTATGATATAGCTAATGACAGTTTTGCTGACGAAGAAGAAGAATGTGGTGGTTTAGGATCATCTAACTGTTTATCAGTAGCAACTGTTTCCCAAGCATTTTCAAGTGATGTTATTATTGAAGGGAATTTTACAAAAGAAGAAGTAGAAAACCTAGTCGATTTAATCAACTCTGGAAGTTTACCAACTAAATTAACAGAAATTTCAAGTCGAACAGTGGAAGCATCTTTTGGAGAAGAAACATTAAATAACACTTTAACAGCAGGAATAATAGGAATCTGTTTAATTATAGTTATGATGATTGCTATATATCGCTTTTCAGGAATTATATCAGCGATTTCCATCATCGTTTATACGTTTTTAGTATTCTTAACATTTTGGTTAACAGGTGGAGCATTAAGTCTACCAGGAATAGCAGCAATTATTTTAGGTATAGGTATGGCAGTCGATGCAAACGTCTTGACTTTTTCTAGAATAAAAGAAGAATTAAGTACAGGTGTATCTCTAAAAGAAGCCTTTAAAAATGGTAACAAAAGAAGTTTTACCACAATTTTAGATTCGAACTTAACAACATTACTAGTTGCTGTTATTTTATTCATTTTTGGTGAAACAAGTGTAAAAGGTTTTGCAACTATGTTAATAATCACAATCTTAATAACAATGTTAACAATGGTTGTCCTAACAAGATTTATTATGAAAAGGTTTGTCAACACCAATTACTTTAAAGATAAGATAACTTTATTTATAGGTTATAAACCTAAACAAAAGAAACAAAAAAAGCAAAGAGATTACATTAAAGCAATGTTACCTTCATTTGTTGTATCCGGCGTAATTATAATAATTGGAGCAGTAATGTTCTTTACAAACGGATTAAACTTAGGAATAGATTACCAAGGTGGAACGAGTATAACTTTAAAGACAGATAACACTATCACTACAGAACAAATAGAAAAAGATTTAGAAGAGTTATCACTAGATAAAAGAAGTATTGAACTAACTACT
>CAYJBD010000078.1:2666-4521 GCA_964368465.1 uncultured Muribaculaceae bacterium | reverse complement strand
GAAATATATGAAGAAAATAATTAAAGGCATTAAAAGTGTGTTTCGCCACCTAATATCGTTTTTTGACAAGTTCTTAATTACACCAATTACTAAAGGAATACTTAAAGTAATGGATTTGATAAAAAATAATGGTCAAGGAATCGATAAAGTAATTAGTAAAAAAAGTAGTTTAATAGTTATTTCGTTAATACTAGCATTCGCAGTATTTATCGTGATTGATAGAGAATCAAATTTATTCTTAAATCAATATGCTGAAGTAATTTATAATCATCCAGTAACGGCGATTTATAATGAAGAAGCATATGTAATTGAAGGATTACCAGAAACAGTAGATATTACATTAATAGGTGAAAGTAGACATATTTATTTAGCAAAACAATCTCCTACAAGAGAAGTAACCGTCGATTTAACGGGATTAGAACCAGGTCAACATAGAGTAACACTAAGATATTCACAAAGTGTTACATCACTAGATTATACATTAGATCCTTCTAATATAATGGTTAACATTTATGAAAAAGTATCAGAAACAAAGCCATTAACCTATGAATTATTACACTTAGAAGATTTAGATAGTAAATTATATATCAATGGTGTTGAAATATTAAGTGAAACAGAAAATGGTTTAGAAGAAAGATCAACAGTAACTGTAAAAGGTGCTGAACATCAACTAGCAGAAGTTGCTACAATAAAAGCACTTGTTGATGTTAATGAAATAAGTACAATGGCAGTTGGTGAGATCACTTTAGAAGATGTTCCACTAGCAGCTTATGACACAAGTGGTAATATTGTTGATGTTGAAATAGTACCAAGTAAAGTAAGTGCTAAATTAACAATAACATCGCCAAGTAAAGAAGTACCAGTAACAATTGTTCCAGAAGGTGAAGTAGCATTTGGTATGTCTATTAAATCAATTGAATCTAATATTAGTACAGTAGTAATCTATGGACAAGAAGCAGCTATTAGTGAAATTACACAAATAACAGTTCCAATTGATGTAACTGATTTAGATGAAAATAGAGAATATATTAAAGACATTACACTGCCAGCAGGAATAACAGAAATAAGTGCTAAAACAGTGGTAGTTAATATAACATTAGATAAACTAGCCACTAAAGAATATGAAGACCAAGGTATTCAAGCTGAAAACCTAGCGTCGGATTTAAAAGTACAAGCCTTAACAGAAGCAGATGGTATTGTAACAGTAGTAGTTCAAGGAAGTCAAAATGCTATTGACGCGTTGGATGAATCTACGATAAAAGCTTACATTGATTTAGAAGGATATGGAGTAGGAGAACACGAAGTAGAAGTACAAGTAACAGGTGGAGATTTACGACTTAACTATTCATCGAAAACAACAAAAGTAAAAGTAAGAATAACAGAAAAATAAAACTATGAGAAATAACTCATAGTTTTTTTAATCAAGATCTTCGAATAGTAAACCTATATTAATAATACCAGCCACTGCAATAACAGTATAAATAATTCTTGCAATAAGATTAGTAGACTCTCCAAAAATAGTGGCCACTAAATCAAATTCAAAAATACCAACTAAACCCCAATTCAAAGCCCCAATAATAACTAATACTAATGCTATTTTTTGTAATATAGCCATGTTTCCTCCTTTATAAGTCATTATTATCTTATCCTAAAAAAAAATAATTATTCATGAATATTAAGTAAAGTGATAAATATAATTAAATGAAAACAAAAAATAGAGGTGAAAGATGAAAAAAACAATTCTATTTCCGTTGATTATATTTATTTTTTTAATAACAGGATGCAACGCTAATACCGAAGAAAGCGTTATTAAAGAACTAGAAAAAGAAATGGAAAATCCAAAATCATATCATTT
>CAYJBD010000078.1:0-2656 GCA_964368465.1 uncultured Muribaculaceae bacterium | reverse complement strand
AAACAATCAATAATGAAGAAACATACGAATATGATGTCGTAACATCGTATAATGATGATATGTATAAAGTTAGTTTGATTAACAAAGCAAATGACCATGAACAAATAATATTAAAAAATGAAGAAGGTGTTTATGTTTTAACGCCAAGCTTAAATAAAAGTTTCAAATTTCAAAGTGATTGGCCAAATAACAGTTCCCAAATATACTTATTACAATCTTTAATAAAAGATATCAAAGAAGATGAAGAAAGAGTTTTTGAAGAAACAGAAGATGGTTACAGTTTTACAGTTAAAGCCAATTATCCTAATAATCACATGTTAAAAAAACAAGTTATCAGTTTTGATAAAGACTACATGTTGAAAACAATAAAAGTATATGATGAAAATGATGACCTACAAATGCAAATAAGTATAGAAAAATATGATGATAGTCCAAATTTTAGTGATGATTTCTTCATATTAGAAGAAATGGAAACAACAGAAGAAACATTTAAAGAAGATGAATTACCAGTTAGCGAATTAGAAGAAGCTATTTATCCTTTATATTTACCAGAAGGAACTGTTTTAGAAACAGAAGAGAAAGTAATGAAAACAGACGGAGAAAGAATTATATTATCGTTTGTTGGAGAAAAACCATTCTTATTAGTAGAAGAAACAGTTAGTTATAATGATGACTTAGATATAATACCTACATTTGGAGAACCTGATTTCTTAGTAGATACATTAGCTGCTTTTACAGAAAACTCTATCAATTGGACTTCAAATGGAATCGAATACTATATTGTAAGTGATGTGATGAACCAAGAAGAATTGACAATGATTGCTAAATCACTAACTCCACTAACAATATTGAAATAAAAAATCTCTAAATAGAGGTTTTTTCTTGATATAAAACTATATATATACTATAATTATTAATAGGTGATGAGAAATGACAAAAAGAAATAAAAAAGTAGAAAAAGTAGAAACAACTAAATTAGAATATAAAACAGTAATTAAAACAAGTATAACTATCTTAATTATATTTGGAATCTTTTACTTAATAACAGGGTTGGTAACAGGTGAAATTAATTTTGATGGTGAACCAGAACCTACTATTCAATATGGAGAAATTTTGGCCGGTGAAACACTAAGTAGACCAGAAGAAAATTACTTAGTTGTATATTTTGATAGTACAAGTGATAATATAACTACATTACATACACTATTATATAACTATCAACTTGTACCAGAGTCACTAAAATATTATACAGTAGATATGGCTAAAGCACTAAACCAAATATATAAAGCAGACACATCAGTACTATCAGTTGCAACATCAGCAGAACTAAAAATAAATGGAACAGTAATGGTAGAAGTTAAAGATGGTGTGATAGTAAACACCTGGGATAATGAAGATAAAGTAATAGATTATTTAGGATAAACTGACTTAACACTAAGTTAGTTTTTTTTGTTCTAATTTTTTTACAGATGTGATATTATAATAGTGTAGGAAAATTGGAGTGATATAAATGCCTAGAAAAACAAGAGAAGAAAAAGAAATAATAATTGAAGATGATCAAAAAATAACAGAAATAATTGTTGAAAAAGGTAGTGGCTTCAGTTTTTTAGAAGTAATGATTGTTATGGTTATAACAGCAGTAAGTGGTATATTAATAGGGACCCTTATTAGTAATAGTGGAGTTCTAGCATCTAATGATAGAAAAGACTTAAATGAGTTTATCCTAACATACAATGAACTTATCAACAGCTATTATGAAGAAGTCGATACAGAAGTGTTAATAGATGCAGCTATAGAAGGGATGATTAGCGAATTAGGAGATCCGAATTCAATATATATAACAGAAGCCAATACAGATGATTTTAATCAACAAGTAGAGGGTGAATATACCGGAATAGGTGTTGAAATTACTATTCAAGAGGGTCAAGTAATTGTATGGAGTGTATTTGAAGATTCTCCAGCTGCTAAAGCAGGGTTAAATCCAAAAGATATTCTAATTGAAGTAGACGGAACAAGTATAGTAGGGTTAACTACAGAAGAAGTAGCAACTCATATTAAAGGAAAACAAGGGACAGAAGTAATTATTAAATATATTGATGGAGAAACAAATCAAGAAATAGAAACAATAGTAAAAAGCGCAAGTGTTGATATACCGTCAGTTTATTCTGAAATAACAGAAATAAATAATAAAAAAATAGGAGAAATAAGTATTGACACATTCTCAGCTAATACGTATAACCAGTTTAAAGAGCATCTAGAAAATATAGAAAAAAAAGAAATAGATTCATTAATTATTGATGTAAGAAGTAATCCAGGAGGGAATCTTGATGTTGTCTTAGATATAACATCACTTTTCTTAACAAAAGATCAAGTAGTTTATCAATTGGAAGCAAAAGGAGAAAAAGAAAAAATATATTCTAAAACAAAAGAGTCAAGAGATTATGAAATAGTAGTTTTAATAAATGGAGGTAGTGCTTCAGCATCAGAAATACTAGCAGGAGCACTCAGCGAGGAATATGATGCAACGTTGGTGGGGACAACAACATATGGAAAAGGTACAGTCCAACAGGCTTTTACATTATCAACAGGTGCAACTATTAAATATACGGTTCAAAAGTGGTTGACTCCAAAAGGTAATGATATTGATCAAGTAGGA
>CAYJBD010000077.1:0-4560 GCA_964368465.1 uncultured Muribaculaceae bacterium | reverse complement strand
CTTCATACTTTTTCATTTTTACACCTCCTTATGGTCTTTTGCTATACCTAGTAGTACAGCAAGGAGTACTTAAAATACTCGCATTTATTATAACAAAAAAGATAACCCTTGTAAAGAATTATCTTGTTTTATTATACATTAAATCTAAAATGACAGATATCTCCATCTTGCATTATGTAATCTTTTCCTTCTAATCTTGCTCTTCCTGCTTCTTTTACTTTCAATTCACTACCAAAATTCATTAGGTCTTGATATCCGATTACTTCTGCTCTTATAAAACCTTTTTCAAAGTCTGTATGTATTATAGCTGCACAGCTTTTAGCATTCATTCCTTTTTTAAAGGTCCACGCTCTTACTTCTTCTTTTCCTACAGTAAAATATGTAGCAAGTCCTAGTAAATCATAAGTTACTTTTATTAATTCATCTAGCCCAGAAATATTTAATCCTAGACCTTCTAACAGTTCTTGTTTATCTTGATCATCCATTTCACTTAATTCTTGTTCTAATTTTGCACATATAACTACCGTTTCTGCACCTTCTTTATGTGCAAATTCTTTTACTGTTTTGACATATTCGTTTTCTTCTTGTCCTAATTCATCCTCAGCAATATTTGCTAAATAAATCATAGGTTTTCCTGTTAAAAATTGAAATGACTTAATCATTTTGTTTTGTTCTTCGGTAAAATCAACTAGGCGCAATGGAATACTCTTTTCCAAGTTTTCCTTTGCTTTTTCTAGTATTTCTAATTCTAATAGTGCTTCTTTATCTTTGTTTGTCTTGGCTTTTTTTTCTATTTTTCCAATTCTGTTATTTACCATGTCTAAATCAGATATAGTTAACTCTAAGTTAATAGTTTCTATATCTCTTAACGGATCTACTTCTCCATCTACATGTGTAATATTTTTATCATCAAAACATCTTACTACTTCACAAATTGCATCTACTTGTCTAATATGGGAAAGAAACTGATTTCCTAGTCCTTCTCCTAAAGATGCTCCTTTTACTAATCCTGCAATGTCTGTGAACTCATATGCAGTTGGTATAAATTTATTTGGTTCATACATTTCTTTTAAATTTGTCATTCTTTCATCTGGAACTATTACTATTCCTACGTTTGGTTCTATTGTAGCAAACGGGTAATTTGCAGCTAAAATGTTTTTTTTGGTTATTGCATTAAACAATGTTGATTTTCCAACATTTGGTAATCCTACTATTCCTGCTGTTAAAGCCATATATATCCCTCCGTGTTTATATTATACAAAAAAAGTAGATATAAATCTACTCTAAATTGTTGGATAAACGTCTGGACCTATTGGTAAACCTATTATATACCATCCAACTATCAATAAAATCCATGCTAAAGTCATCATTATAAAGTATGGCATTACATAGCCTATTGCCTGTTTAAAACCGATTGGTTCATTTTTATTTAAATTATATATATTTAAATAACCTATATATATAACAAAAAAAGCTAATAATGGTGTTATTCCGTTAGTTATAGAGTCTGATGCTCTTAATAACATTTGCGAAAACCCTGGAGATATATTTGATTGCATCAACATTGGTACTACTACTGGTGAAAAAATTATCCACTTTGCTGCTGGTGTTGTTACAAATATATTTGATATAGCCATTATTACTATTGTTACTATTATTAATGGTATTCCTGTTATATTTAAGTCATTTAAGAAATTTGCTAACATTCCAGTTAATACTGTTCCTATATTTGTCTCTCTAAAAATAGCTATTAATTGAGATGCTATAAAAATATATAATATTAATCTTCCGATGTTTTTAAAGATTACTGAGTCTGTTGCTGCATCGATTATTGTTTTATCATTTTTTATAGCCTTTGCTCCGATTCCATATGCTATCCCCATTAATAAGAAGATAATTGATAGCATGTATGTAAATCCGTCTTGAAAATAAGCATTTGCTCCAAAAAGTTGATTTATATATGCTGTTTCATTCATATCTAATAATAATCCTGAAAAAGGAAGACTTGGTACAATCATATAGATAAAGACAATTATACCTATTATTCCTGTTACTAAAGCATATTGTAATCCTGTTTTTGTTCTCTTTGTTTCTTCTAGTTTCTTTTGCTCTTCTTCATCTTCTGTAATAATTTCTAACTGCTGTGTAATACTTAAATCATCTTTGGCTTTATATTTACCGATTTTAGGAGCAATAAATTTTTCTATTACATATGTTCCTATTATAGAAAATATTATAGTTAAAGCTATTATTATATATAGATTAGATGTTAGACTTACATGATATGCGGGATCAATCAAGTTAGCGGCTGCTTGAGTATATTGTATCAACGCAACTTCAGTAGACCCTGTAAATAAAGTCACTCCATAACCAAAACTTACTCCTACGAACGCAGTCACTATTCCTGTTATTGGATTTCTTTTTAGTTGATGATAAATTACTGCTGCTAGTGGGATTAAAAATACATATCCTACTTCATTAATTACTGTTGAAAAGATAGCAATCAATAGTAGAAAAAAAGTAAAATGAACTCTGTTTACTTTTGAAAAATGTCTTTTAACTAAAGTATTAATAAACCCTGTTCCTTCAGCTACACCTAAACCAATCATTGTTATTAGTAACATACTAAGTGGTAAAAAACTAATAAAGTTTCTTGTGGCATTACTAATAATGAACTTTAAACCTTCAAAACTCATTAGATTTTCAACACTTACTAAAACAGGTTCTAACTCGTTTGTATTTGTATCGACAACACTGTATGTAGTTTGAAAGTCAAAAACAGTCAGTATTCCGCTTAGTAATACTATAGCAATAATTGCTATGATCATTACAGTTATAGGATGCCAATTGAATTTTTTTAATTTTAATTTTCTTCGTTCTTTATTCATATATCCTCATTACTTAAGTATTCTTTTTAATTTTTTATTAAATTCTATTCTGGGAATCATAATTGTTCTCTTACACTCATTGCATTCTATTTTTATGTCTGCTCCTAGTCTTGTAATAGTCCACTTATTTGTTCCACAAGGATGAACTTTTTTCATTTCTACTATTGAACCTATTTGATATTCTGTTTTACTCTCCATTCGAATCACCGATTATAGTATAACTCTCAATGTCTTCTTTTTCTAAACTAATACGAAGATGTTTAATTAAATCTTTTTCTACTTGTTTTTCTTTAGTACTAGATACGTTTGCTTCAAAAATGTATGTGTAACTATCTTTTTCACTTTTTGTGTCACTAAAGACTCTTATTTCACTTTTTAAATGATTGATTTTATCGTTCATTTTAAGTGCTTTTTCTTCTAGTAAGTTTTCTAATTCTTCCACTGTTTTTGTTGTTTTTAGAGTTACATTAACTACGGCCATTGTATCAGAAATACTATAATTAATTAGTTCTGTAATATTACGGTTTGCGATGATTTTAACGTCACCTTTTGGACTTTTTAATCTTGTTGTTTTTAGTCCTAAAAATATTACTTCTCCTTTATATTTTGATATTTCTATAATATCTCCTACGCCATATTGATTTTCTGTTATGATAGAAATACCAGCTAATATATCTTTTAGCGTATCTTGTAGTGAAAAACCTATTACTATACCTACAATTCCCACTCCAGCTAGAAGTGAAGTTATATCTACTTCATAGACTGATAAAATTGCTGCTATTGTTATAAATCCTATTAAATATTTTAGTAAATTATTTAGTAATGATTTTATTGTTTTGACTTTTTTTTCTGTTCTTGTTCCTTTAGCTTTCATAAAAAACGAAGCATTAATTATATATTTAAGAACTAAGTATATAGTAATTCCACCTGCTAAATATATAATAGGTAAAATCAGTTGATTTTTTAAAATAAAATCGATTATTGTTTCCATTTTGTACTCCTATTGCTCATTTTTTATTATTTCTAATATTCTATTTAGATCGTTGGTATTTTCAAAACTTATGATGATTTGTTTATTTTTAAACTTTACCTTTGTCCCTAAATAGTCGCTTAAATTTTCTTCAACATACTTATATTCATTTGAAACAGGCTTAGTTCTAGTTATTTGGTTCTTTTTAACAATATCATTTCCTTGGGCTAACACTTCTAACTGCCTTACATTTAATCCTTCTGTTATGATTTTATCAGCTAAGTTCTCAATCATTTCTGTTGATTCTATTTTACTTAAAATACGAGCATGACTCATAGATAAATCTTTTGTTATTAATAGGTCTTTTACTGATTTTTGGCAGTGATAGAAGACCTAACATATTTGTAATATATGTTCTACTTTTCCCTAATCTGTTTGCTAATTCTTCTTGTGTAAGTTCTAATTTATCTATTAAGTTTTTATAAGCTTCTGCTTCTTCTACTGCTGTTAAGTCTTCTCTTTGTAAGTTTTCTAAAACAGCTATTTCCATCATTTCTTCATCAGTAAAATCTTTTACTATAGCGGGAATTGTTGCTTTGCCAGCTAGTTTTGATGCTTTTACTCTTCTCTCACCTGCTATTATTTCATAACCTTTTATGCTTTTTTTTGCGATAATTGGTTGAAAAACGCCATGTTCTTTTA
>CAYJBD010000076.1:0-4674 GCA_964368465.1 uncultured Muribaculaceae bacterium | reverse complement strand
TAGATGCAGATGCAGGTTATGTAATACCAATGAGTGATATAAATGCCATGTTTGTATGGATACCAAGATATTCTTATACAATTGGAAATACATATGGAGTAGTAGGATATGGTGGAAGTGCGCCGACAATAGATACTCCAGGAGCAATCGATATAAAATGGGTAGGAGTAGATTCAATAGAATTAGGAACAGCAGCTTATACTGGAGATAATGCAAGTAACTGGTACACGCCACCTGCTTTCTGTTGGGGAGATACATGTGATGATCCAGCAACAAGAAATGATTCAGGAAATAGAGAACTACCAGGATTTTGGGCAGCAAAGTTTGAAACAAGTACAACAGGAGGAGTAGAGGCAAATGTTACTCAACAACCGACAGTAAAACCAACTGTAACAAGTTGGAGAAATGTAAGCATGGCAAATGCTTACTACAGTGTACAACAATATATGAATAGTACAAGTGGAGAAAATTTATTTGGATTAAGTGGGTCAAGTTACGATACGCACATGATGAAGAATACAGAGTGGGGAGCAGTAGCATACCTTTCGCAATCAAAATACGGAAAATATGGAAATACAGATTACATAGGGGCAGAAAAAGAAGTAGCTATTAATAATTGTAGTACTTTTGTAACAGGAATAGGTGGAGACACAGTAAGTGCAGGATCATCAAGTAGCACATGTACAACTAATACATATGAAACAGACAAAGGTCAAACAGCATCCACAACAGGAAATATATACGGAGTATATGATATGACAGGGAGTGCATATGAATTTGTGATGGCAAATATGGTTGATATTGATGGTGAAAATTCCTTAATTTGGTCAGAATTTATAAGTATGCCTTCACAAAAGTATTATAATAGTTATGACTATGGAACTAGTTTAAGTGATCATACAAGAAGAATACTAGGTGATGCAACAAAAGAAACAATAGGTTTTTATAAAGACGTAGCAATATTTGTGCGTGATGGTTATCCTTGGTTTTTACGTGGTGGTAGTCATAGTTACGCATCTTCTGGTGGAGTTTTCTTTTATTATTACTATTATCATGGCGGATATTACTCTAATAATTATGGTTTTCGTGTTGCTTTAATTCCTTAATATGTTATACAAAATCTAAAATTGTTTTGAAAAGTCTCAAAGATGTTAATAAATAAAATATTAGTTATTAAGAATTGTTTTGCAATTCTTTTTTTGTAAACTTGTTGTCTTTTTTGATATATGTTATAATTGATATACTATTAAGGAGTTGTTATGAAAGTATTATTGTATACAGAGAATCTTAAAGCCTTTGCTAAGAGTGGTTTAGGGAAAGCTATTAAACATCAAATGAAAGCTTTAGAGAGTGTTGGTGTTGAATATACACTTGATGTTAAAGATGATTATGATATTATTCATTTAAATTGGTATGGACCTAAGAGTTATGCACTTGCTAAGAAGGCAAAGAAATTAGGTAAGAAAGTTGTATATCATGCTCATTCTACAGAAGAGGATTTTAGAGATGGGTTTATTTTTTCAAAGAAATTAGCTCCGTTATTTAAAAAATGGCTAATAAAAAATTATATTTTAGGTGATGTTATTGTTACACCAACGCCGTATTCTAAAAAATTAATTGCTAATTATGGTATTGAAAAAGATATATATGCGGTTAGTAATGGTATTGAACTTGATTTATTTAAACAAGATAAGAAAGCAGGATTAGAGTTTAGAAAAGCATATAATTATTCTAAGGAAGATAAAGTTATTATTGGAATTGGTCTTTATATTGAAAGAAAAGGGATAGTTGATTTTGTAGAACTTGCTAAGAGATTACCTGATTATAAATTTATATGGTTTGGTCATAGTCCTTTATCTGTTGCGACACAACCTGTTAAGAATGCTGTTAATACTAAGTTAGATAATTTAGTATTTGCAGGTTATGTAGAACAACAAATGATTAAAAATGCTATGAATGGATGTGACCTTTATTTATTCCCAACTTTAGAAGAAACTGAAGGTATCCCTATTATTGAAGCTTGTGCTTGTAAGACTAGTGCATTAATTAGAGATATTCCAATTTTTGAAGATTGGTTAGAAGATGGTGTTAATGTCTATAAGGCTAAGGATGTTGATGAGTTTGAAATTAAGATTAAAAAAATATTAACAGGAAAACTTCCTTATCTTGGTGATAAAGCATATAATATTGCACAAGAGAGAGATATTAAAACAGTAGGTAAACAATTAAAGAGTATTTATGAAGAAGTTATGAAGATGTAACTTCTTTTTATAATTATTAAAATTTTGAATAAACTAATAATGGTGAAGAAGATGAAAAGAATTATTATTAGTATTTTATTTATATTTGGAATTAGTTTTTTATATCATAGTGTTTATGATATTTTTCCTAATTATGTTACAAGTTTATTTTTTCCAGTTAATGAGAGTGTTTGGGAACATAATAAAATGATTTTTATGGCTTATCTTACTTGGATGATAGTATTACTTGTTTTTTATAGAAATGATAAGAAAAATATTGTGTTTGCTACTTTGATTAGTAGTTTAATTAGTATCTTTTTAACGACGGTTATTTTTACACCTATTTATTTTTATGTTTTAAATTTTGAACATAATTTAATTATTACTTTAGGTATATATTTATTTTCAATTGTCGTTGCTCAAATAGTAGCAGATAAAATACTTGAATCATCTTATAATAGGAGTAGGGAGTTTGTTAGTTTACTTTTGATTGGTGTTACCTTAGTTATGTTTATTTATTTTACTTATTACCCTTTGAAGGTTGGTATTATGTATGATTATAGTACTGGGAGTTATGGTATGTAAATATTTGTAAAGATATGGTCCTTTTTTAATATATTTATTATATATAAGATATAATGATATTAGGGGGATTATATGACAATCGAGAGTAAAGAAATTGAAAGAGATAAGTTGTTTAGAGAAATTTTGAATAAACAGAAGATTGTTCATAAATTGAATGACTTAAGAGATGAAAATTATAAAAATCAAAGTGATGTTGAGCATAAAATAAACGACAAGATTAATTTTAAAAGAAACATTAAAAATGATCTTATCGCTATTGGTGTAGGTAGTTTAGTTACTTTGCTGTTTTCTAGTATATCATCTAGTTTATTAACACAAGTACTTTCTATAGGAGTGCTAGGTGGTGCTACTTTGGTTCCTACTTTTAAATTATTTGGCGATATTAAAAGTAATAAGAAGAGTGGTAGTATTAGAAATTTAATGCGTGAGAAAAAGAAATTAGTTGAAGATGAATCATATCTTTCTATTAATAGAGATACTGTTCTTGATGAAGTTAATGCTTTGAAAAGAAAAGAACTTGCTTGTCGACTAGAATTAGATGATTTATATAAAGAAAGGGCTAAAACAATCAGTCGTGAACCTGTTTTTTTAGATCCATTAATTCAATATGATAAGCTCGAAAATAATACTGGTAAAGTTTATATAAAAGAAAAGAGGAGTAGTAGTAATGAGTAATAAAGTATTTTATGGTTTAGGTTTGGTAGTTGCATTTATAATGGGTTATTTTATAATTGGGATGTTAGATAATGATTCAGGCGATTTAACTAGTGAAACTTATGATTTTTCTAATAGTTCGATATTTAATAGTGTATTAAATAATAAAGATATATTAGGGGAAAAAGTTAATGTTCTCAATAATATGAGTAGTTCTAGATATGATGAGGTTACATTAAATAAATTTAAAGAATATTTTACTAGTTATAGTACTTTTATTAATGAATTAGAACTTGTTAGTTATAGTGAAGTAGAAACTTTTGATACAGACGAACTTGAAGAGATGTTAATCGAGTTAGTAGCAGCTGATTATACTGCGACTGGAAAGATAGATATTTATTCTACGGCAATTAGTCATCTTTCTAATAAAGATGAACTTATAGACATTTATTCAAATAAGCAAGCTAGCTATTTATATATTAATGATCCAGGTTCTGTTAGTATACTAGTAGCAGATCAAGTTAAGTTTGTTAATAAAAATAAAGATTTTCCTAATATATATACACATTATATTTTAGGATATTTAGATTTACAATTAGTAGAACATATTGAGTTATTAAATATAATTATTAATTAATAAAAATATATATTTTGTCAATACTAATATAGAGGTGAGAAAATTGACGAAGTATGTATTTTTTTCTTTTGTAATATTGATGTTAGGGATTAGTTATATTTTTTATGATGTATATAATAATACGGTATATGTATTTGATGAAGTAGATTATATTCCTGATTATTATTATTTAGAATGTACTAAAGAGTGTAATATTATTGATGTTGATGAATACTTTGATAGTAGTTCTGTTGTTATAATGGAGTTTTATCCTAGAAATAATTTAGTAGTTAGGGATTTAGTTGTGTTAAATAAATTAAATAGTTTTTATTATGAATCTGTTTTATTGATAATAGATAAATATAAAAATATATTATTAGATTATGATATATATGGGGTTTTTATAGATAAAGTTTTAGTTTATGGTACTAAGAATGATATTTTAGAATTTGATAATTATAAATTGATTAATGAGTAGTAATAGTGTTATAATTAATTAGTATTGAGGTGTATTATGAATAATAGTATTTTAGAGAAGTATGGTACTAACTATACTAATAATAATTATATAACTAATCC
>CAYJBD010000075.1:0-4685 GCA_964368465.1 uncultured Muribaculaceae bacterium | reverse complement strand
TTTGAAGAAATGAAAAAGATGATGAAGCAATTTGGTGGGAAGATGCCTTTTTAGGTATCTTTTTCTTTTTATGGGCATTTACATATTCCTCTTTAATAGTTATTCATACTATAGATTAGAGGAGGAAATTTATGTTTTATAAAAATTTTGAACAAGACGCTCGTCAAAATGAGATGAGTGCTACTTTTACTGGTAACAATAATACTATTGATAATGAAATGAATATTGATGTAAATATGATGATGCAGGCAGATATGCCAGCTATGCCAATGGGAATGCAAATGGCAGGTACTATGCAGCAACCTATTTATGAGCCAGTACAAGAAAAAATGGTTCACAAAACAATCGTTCATGAAGTGCCACATGTATGTCCTATGAAAACACGCGTTATTAATCATCATGTTTACAAGCATACTTATAGACCGGAATATTCTTGTTGTGAAGAGAATATGGTTGAAAATGTTCAATGTGGTTCTTGTTGTCAGTTTAAGTGATGTAAACTAACCTAAGGTTAGTTTTTTTCTTTTGTCAATTTTTGTCTAGTTTTACACTATTGCTTGATTAAATGTAAAATATAATTTATTCTTAATATAGGGAGTGTGATACAATGATTTATCCATCTATAGATAAACTATTAAACATAGTAGATTCTAAGTATGAATTAGTTCATATTGCGGCTAGAAGAAGTAAAGATATGACAAAAACTGATTTCTATCAAATGCCAATCAATAAGTATCAGAGCGATAAAAACATTGGTAAAGCTTTGGAAGAAGTTGTAGAAGGATGCATAACTGTTAAAGAGAGTGAGTAATTCTCTTTTTTATTTGATATAATATATATAGGTGATTAGTGTGATTAGAATATTAAGTTATAAAAAAGAAAAAAATGGTCAATATAAATTAACTTTAGATAATAGTATGACTTTGTCTTTATATGAAGAAGTAATTTTAAAAGAAGAGTTATTAATAAAAAAAGAGATTGATGATTTAGATAAATTACTTTTAATTAATCAAGAATATGATGTTTATTACAAATGTCTTAAGTATATTTCTAAGAAGAATAAAACGGTTAAGGAATTATCTCTTTATATGAAGAAGTTAGAGTTTCCTGTAGAGATGATTGATAGGTCTATTACTTTATTACAAAAACAAGGTTATTTAGATGATTCTTTTTATGCTGAGAGTTATATTAATCAGAAGACTGCTATTTCTTCTAGTGGTCCTTCTAAAATAAAAGATGAACTTTCTAAGAAGGGAATAGAAGATAGTGTTATTGTTGATAAGCTTAATGTTTTTACTAAGGAGTTACAGATTGAGAAGATTAACAATATTATTTCAAAACTAATTAAAACAAATCGTAATAAGAGTTCTTTTCAACTTAAAAATAAAATTATTAATTATTTGATTCAACAAGGTTATTATATTGACGATATTAAAACTTGTATTAATGAATTTTCTTTTAGCGATGATAAAAGTTTAATGGAAAAAGAGTATAATAAAATTAAGAAGAGATTATCTAGAAAATATTCTGGCACTGAACTTGAATATAAAGTAAAACAACAAATGTATCAAAAAGGATTTAATATGAATGATTAAATCCTTTTTTTTGACAAAGAAAAAACTGCATGTATTATGCAGCGTTTTGTGATCTAACTGTATCTAGTAATTCTTCCATGAATTCATCATATTGTTCTTTTAAGTTGCTATCTTCAAAAGTCATACCTTTATCAGTTCTGATTTCCATTAATGTTTTGTATTGTAATTCAACATCTTCTAGAATTTTATTATCCATAATTGTTTCAATTATTTCATCTTTGATTTCATCTAATTCAACTTTTTCTTTTTCATCAGTTTTTAAGATAATATGATATCCATATGTTGTTTTAATTGGTTCTTTTGTGTATCCATCAATATCAAGTGTCATAGCAGCTTCTACAAATGGATCTTCTAATTCACTGTTCTTATTAAAGAATCCTAAATTACCACCGTTAACAGCAGTTCCTTCGTCTTCAGAAAATTCTTTAGCTAAATCTTCAAATGATTCACCATCATTTAATTTAGTAATGATGTCTTTTGCTTCTTGAAGTGCTTCTGCTTCTGCAGTTGCGATTTCATCTTCGCTCATTCCATCAACAACGTTTGGCTTAATTAAAATGTGACTTGCTTTAATATCTCCAATTACTTCATCATTATAGTAATTTTCTATATCAGCATCAGAAATAGAGTTTTTAATATAATCTTCAATAGCTACTCCACGACGGTGATCAAGTAAGAATACTTCTTTTAATTCTTCTTCGTTATCAACACCATAGTATTGTTTGATTGTATTATTAAATGTTAATACATCTCCACCAACTTGAGTTTTTAAATCTTCGATTTGTTGATCAACAGTTTCTTCTTGTTCTTCTGTTAATGGGTAATATTCATCTAATATTGCTTTGTCAATCATATCAACTAATACTGCAATTGCTGAACTTTTTGTTAATTCTGTATATAACTCATCTGCTGATATACCAGTATCTTCTCCAAATTTAACAACAGCATCTTGTCCGTTTTCTAATTTTGCTACTTCGCCACACCCTGTAATAGTAAATAACATTACTAAGATAAGACTCATAGATAGTATTTTCTTTTTCATTAATTATCCTCCTTCAAAATACGTATCTATATCATAACAAATAAATAGGGGCATTTCAATATATATAGACAAGTAAAGTAAAATTTTATATAATATAGATAAGGAGGAATGATTATGTTTTATTTCAACCATGTAATCATGTATAAAATAGATTAATCATACCTGAGTTTAATTAACCAAATTATAAGCAGGTGTGATGTTTTAATTGTGCCTGCATCCAACTATACGGATGTATTTTCGTATAGTTTTTTTATAAGGAGGAAATAATGATAGATGTAAGTATTAATAATGGCGTGAAGTCATTTGGATTTGGAAATATATTAGATAGTGTTTCACTTGATATTATGAGTGGGGAAAAAGTAGCTATTATCGGTGATAATGGTTGTGGAAAAAGTACATTACTTAAGCTAATTGTGGGAAAAGAAAAATTTACTGAAGGTGTATTATCACTACGTAGTAAGATTACATTTGGTTATTTAGAACAATTAGAGGATGCTAAGTATAAAAATATTGTTGTAAAAGATGTTTTATATGAGAGTGTTAAAGATATAACTGATATGGAAATTAAACTTAGGTTATATGAAGAAAAGATGAGTAGTGTTGTTGGAAAAGATTTAGATAGCTTATTAAACAAGTATGGTAATTTACAAGAGAGATATGTTAATGCTGGTGGATATGAAGTCAGTGAAAAAGTAGGAAGAATTATTACAGGGTTTAAAATAGAAAAATTATTAGATAAAGAATTTGGTGTTTTGAGTGGTGGGGAAAAGAGAATAGTAAGTCTTGCTAAAGTAATGATTAATAATCCAGATTTATTACTTTTAGATGAACCTACTAATCACTTAGATGTGGATACTTTAGTTTGGTTAGAAAAATATTTGAAAAACTATGATGGCACTGTAGTGATTGTTTCACACGACAGATACTTTTTAGATAAAGTTGTTGATAAGATTATTTTATTAGATAGAGGACAATTAGAAGTTTTTCATGGTAATTATTCTTATTATATAGAAGAAAATGAAAAAAGGGCGTTAATAGAGTTTGAAAAGTATAAGAATCAACAAAAACAAATAGAAGCAATGAGAGCTACTGCTAAGAAACTTAGAGAGTGGGGGAAACTTGGTGGTAATGAGAGATTTTTTAAAAGAGCTATTTGTATTGAGAGAAGAATAGAGAAAATAGAAATGCTAACTAAACCTAAAGATAAAAAAGATTTACCTCTTTCTTTTGAATTAGATCAACGTTCTTCTAAAGATGTAGTAGTTGTTGATAAAATTAATCTTAATATAGAAGATAAATCTTTATTGAAAAATGCTTCAATGATAATCAAGTATGAAGATAGAATTTGTTTGTTAGGTGAGAATGGTTGTGGAAAAAGTACTTTGATTAGGGAAATACTTTCTAATAATAATCCTAGTATTAAATTAGGTAATAATATAAAGATTGGTTATATTCCACAAGTAATTGAGTTTGAAGATGAAAATATGTCTGTGTTAGAAGTGGCTAGATCTTTCTTTATAGGAGAAGATAGTCATTTAAGGTCAGCTTTGGTTAAGTTTTTATTTTATAATGAAGATGTTTTTAAGAAAGTTAAAGTTTTATCAGGGGGAGAAAAAATTAGATTAAAATTATTTGAACTTATACAAAGAAGAGCTAACTTTTTAGTTTTTGATGAACCTACAAATCACATTGATATTGGAACTAAAGAAATGTTAGAGGAAGCTTTGTTAGAGTTTAAAGGAACAATATTATTTGTATCACATGACAGATATTTTATAAATAAAATGGCTAGCAAGATATATGTGTTTAATGATTATAAATTAAATCTTTTTCTTGGTAATTATGAAGAGTATTTAAAAAGTTATAAATAACTAGCACACAAAAGTTGGTTAAACCATACAATAAGATGAATACCAGAAAAAAAGGAGGTAATCACTATGTGTAATAATGTTTCGCCAGCTGCAATCGTTTTAGTATTATTCATTCTATTAGTTATTATAATCGGTGCTTACGTATAATCACTAAGGAGGTGTAAAAATGTCTTGTCC
>CAYJBD010000074.1:0-4693 GCA_964368465.1 uncultured Muribaculaceae bacterium | reverse complement strand
GTAAATCCTTTTTTGTTTTTTAACATTCTCTTCATTTTATCTCTCCTTATCATACTAAAAGTATATCAATCATATTTTACACTGTCAATCACATTTTACATATTTTTTAATTATTTACAACTTTCTATAAACTACCATCTGCTATTCCTGTATTAATCATGTTGTAATCATTTCTTGTCATCACTCCATCATTGTCCATATCACATCGTAATATCACTAATGCTAGATCGTTAGGATTAGTTATACCACCATTCATAGCAACATAAGCACGTTGCGCATCAGTACCATTAACTAAACCATCATTGTTACAATCACCTTTTCTAACTTGCAAAATAGAAACATCGATACTAACTCCACCATCTGGTGTTGAAGCGTTTATTGAACTCTTACCTTCTAAATTTTGATTATCTACATTTAAATCCATTTCAACATAAGTAATCGCATCACTTGCATACAAAACATCTCTATGAACTAATGGTAGACCAGAATAAATACCACTATCACTAGTTTCATACAACGATACAAAATATTCATATTCTACATCCCCACCAGGTTGATCATATATTATTACATAGGAATTTTCACGATTATATTCATTCCCTTTAGGCCCATCGATAATATCTACAGCATTCAAATCATCAAGTGTAAGTATAATAGGATTAGTATCTAAACTAGTATTACTACGATACTCTGCTTCTGCTATAGCAATTAACTTCTTAGCATCCTCTACATAAGTTGTCCTCTCATTACGATCAATAAACCCTAATATATTAGGAATAGTAATTGCCATAATAATCCCAAGTATCGCAACTACTGCTAATAACTCTACTAATGTAAAACCTTTATTATTTCTCATTTCATCACTACCTTTTTTTTAGTATAACACATATCATTTATTTTTCACCAAAAACTGTCAATAAGTTGTCTAATTCTTGTCTATAAGCTTCTTCTTCATTATAAACAAAAGAATATCTAAATAAAACAAACCCTAAATAATTACTTAAACTCTTAGACACTATCACTTGTCTTTTAATGATATCATCTTCTTCTATCCACTCATCTATTCCACTAAAAGCATACTTATCACTATTACCAGCTTTATAAAAAGCAAGAGCAGGTAATAAACTAACTCTATCACAAGTAATCATCTCGTTCCATATCTCTACTGTTTCTAAATACGGTCTACTTTCATTCTCAAACCCATAATATATTTGTGGCATCAAGTAATCAACATAACCACATACTGATGCCCAAGTCTTAGTATCAGCATAATTACTATTATAATTATTATCAATATTACCTTCAGGTGCTATTCCAAAAACAATTGAATCGTCATACTCTTTAATAGTATCATATACTCTTTTAACCATTCTATTAATCGTATATAACCTGAACTCATTTAACGATAAAGTACCTCCATCTTCAACATATTTTTCATAACTAACTAAATCAATTGTATCATCAGGATAAAAATAATCATCAAAATGAATCCCATCAACATCATAGTTCTCAATTATCTCAAGTACACCTTTAACAATTAAATCTTCTACTTCTAAAGAAGCAGGATTATAATAAATTCCTTTATCCAAAACTTTAACATTATTAGTATCCAACCAATGATAAGCAGGATTTTCTTCACTAATTGAACTAATATCATCATTACTCCTAACTCTATATGGATTTATCCATGCATGCAAAAGTAACTCTAAAGAATGTGCTTTTTCTATAAAATATTCTAACACATCAAAAGAAGGAGTAATACCCTCCTCACCCATCAAAGTCATACTATATGGAAAATAATCAGATTCATAAATAGCATCAGAAAAACTTCTAACTTGCAAAATAACTAAGTTAAAACCATCACTCTTTACTCTCTCTAACATATAATCTATTTCTTCTTTCATTTCTAAATCACTCTTACCACGTAAAAACTCCCCATATTCAAGATAAGAAATATACATACCTCTATACTCTAAATCCTCTTCCACCAAAACTCTAATAGGTTCATTATCACTAGAAAAATCCACTAAAAAATAACAAATACAAGACCCCACCACAAGTATATACCAAAGTACTTTCTTCTTCATAAGTCCTCCTAAAACAAGTATATAAAAAGAATAACTCAACTTATGTCGAATTATTCTTCATTAACTCACTTTTCCTAATGATATATAACTGTTCATTACGATAAAACCCATAAAAAATATCTTCCAAATAAACTTCTTCTTTAACCAACATTTCTTTTAACCAAATCCTCGTCTTCTTTATTTGATTCAAAGCATCATCATGTATAACTCCATCTAATATAATTGCTAATGGATAATCACCTGTTTTACCATTATCTTTTCTAAAGACAGATAATTTACCACTAGTTTCAAGAATAGCATAATCAACCTCCTCAATACTTTTAATCCCTTTCTCTCTTAATTGACTAAGTAAATCATCTAAGTTATAACGTTGTTTAACCATCTCTTGAAAGTTAACTGTTCCTCTATCAATTATAACTGATGGTATCCCTTCAAATACATTCCTAACTTTCCCTATTTTAAGAGATAACTTTGCTACTAATAACTGAATAAAAGCTAGTACAAACATAGGAATAATTGCCAACATAATATTGTCATTAACATTATCAATAGACATAACCGCAAACTCTGCTATTAAAATTGATACTATTAAATCAACAATACTAAGTTCTCCAACTTCTCTCTTACCCATCATCCTATATAAAAAAGTAATGAGTCCATAAAACACTAAAGTCTTAATAAAAACTAATATATATTCCATCTAATCACCTATTTTATTATGGTATTTTGTAATTATTCTTATACAATCACATATTCTTAATTGAGGTGAACTATGAAAAATCTTACTAATTATTTAAAAGCTTTTATCCAATCACTTATTATAATTGTTATATTATCTATAATCTTAACACTACTATATAATTTTGACTTAATAAGTGATAATTTCTATAATATAACAAAAATGATTATACCTATCATATCTTTAATTATTGGTGGTGTTTATGTAGGTAGAAGAAGCAAATCAAAAGGTTACCAAGAAGGAATAAAAGCATCTTTGTTTTATATTATATTCTCAGTGATATTCTCACTTATATTTGATAATAATTTTAATCTAAGTATTATACTATATTATTTAATATTAATGATTTCATCAAGTTTCGGCAGTATGCTAGGTATATTAAAACAAAAAAAAGCAACTTAGTTGCTCAAATAATCTTTAATAAACTTAATTTCTTTTCTTAAACTTCTTCTTTTAGTATAATAACTATTAGGTAAAAGAGCATATATTTGTTCTTTTTTTATTAATTCCTTCTTTAAAAACTCTATAAAAGAAGTAGACTTCTCAGTAAGTAATAAAGGCCCAAAAAACAACTCTTTTGAAGAATATCGCTTTTTCCCCTTTTTAAACTTAAGTACTTGATAAAAGAAGTTCCCATCTTTAACCATTAACTCATTAACTAAATAAAATCCATTCTTACAAAGAAAAGTTCTAATAATATCACAGTCATTGTTAGGTGAAATAATAATTGTTTCAAATTGTTTAAGCCTCTTCAACTGATACTTAACAATTCCTAACATATTTTTACCACCCATGCCTGATATAACTAATGTATCAACACCCAAAGGAACACTTTCAATACCATCAGATAATAAAGTATCTATTTTAGATTCTAACTTTGCAGTCTTTATATTTTTCTTTGCCTGTTCTAATGGCCCCTTATTAATATCAGAGGCAATCGCTTTAACAGTAGAATTACTCTTCACTACATATATATCTAAAAGAGCATGGTCACATCCTACATCTATTAAAAAACTATTGTCATCTACTAAGTTGCCAATAGTTTTAAGTCTTTTACTAATATTCATTAATCTGTTAAGAAATCCTTTAATTTACGACTACGAGAAGGATGTCTTAATTTACGAAGTGCTTTAGCTTCTATTTGACGAATTCTCTCTCTTGTAACTCCAAAGATTTGACCAACCTCTTCTAAAGTACGACATTGTCCGTCATCAAGTCCAAATCGAAGTCTTAATACCTTCTCTTCACGATCAGTTAAAGTAAGTAGTACTCCCGATAATTCTTCTTTAAGCATTTCAACAGTAGCATACTCTTCAGGAGACATTGTTCTCTCATCTTTAATAAAATCACCTAAATGACTATCTTCTTCTTCACCAATTGGAGTTTCTAAAGATACAGGATCTTGTGATATTTTATATACTTCACGAACCTTTTCTACTGTAATACCCATCTTCTTAGCAAGTTCGTCATCAGTAGGTTCCCTATTTAAATCTTGTGTTAATTGTCTTTGAATACGAGCAAGCTTATTAATAGTTTCTACCATATGTACAGGAACTCTTATTGTTCTAGCTTGATCTGCTATAGCTCTAGTAATAGCCTGTCTAATCCACCAAGTAGCATAAGTAGAAAACTTATAACCTTTAGTTGGATCAAATTTATCAACTGCTTTCATAAGTCCAATATTACCTTCTTGTATTAAATCAAGAAATAACATTCCACGACCTACATATCTCTTAGCAATACTAACTACTAAACGAAGATTAGATTCAGCAAGCATTCTTTTAGCTTCCTCATCCCCTTCTTCAGCTCTTTTAGCATATTCAAACTCTTGATCAGCCGTAAGTAAGTTAATACGTCCAATCTCTTT
>CAYJBD010000073.1:3769-4755 GCA_964368465.1 uncultured Muribaculaceae bacterium | reverse complement strand
AATCTAAATTAACTATATTATCATTATTACTACCACTATTAACTTTAATATTCTCACATAAATATGAACTAAGACCCATTGGATTAATACTATTAGTCCCTAACTTTAAAGCCTCAACTATCTCAACTACTTGCTTATCTATATCTTCTTCATATAATAATATATTAGTCCTTACAAATAAATCATTTTCATTTAGTAAATAAATAGTATGTGTTCCTAATCCAGTTAAATACTCAACTTCTAAATTAGTTGGTAATAAAAACTCATCTTCTTTAGCCGGTATCATATAAATAACCATTAATATAAATACTGTTAAAGTAGTAATAAATATCTTTCTAATTGCTTTTCTTTTAATCATATTTCATCACCTATTAATTAATATGAAAAAATGTACTAAAATAGTACATTTATTATAGAGTTATTTCGTTTAGTTTTAATAGTTCTACTACTGCACTAGCTCTACCCTTCACTCCAAGTTTCTGCATAGCATTAGATATATGATTTCTAACAGTTTTCTCACTTATACCTAACTTTAATGCTATTTCTTTTGTACTATAATTTAATATTAGTAGCTCAAACACTTCTTTTTCACGAAATGTTAATATTCCTTTAGCCATATCCTCTTGACTCCTTCCTATTTTTACATATAAATACTCATAATATAGTATGTTGTAATAATTTATATGTTAAGGAATAAAGCCTAAAAAAAGAATAGACTTTTCTACTCTTCAAATTTAACTGTTATATACATTCTATCTTCATATACACTTTGTATTGTTCTCATTATATTATTAGCAAGTTCTACATTGTGTTCACTACTAACCACTACTACCGTTATTTTATTATTATTTACTTCGATAAAACTCTCTAAATTATAAGTCTTTTTAATTAAAGTTTCTAAATCATTTTCTTTAGCTTTAACTTGCTCAATTAATTTTATTTGCTCATAAGCATTATTCTTATCATCAACAGAAATAGTTTCATCT
>CAYJBD010000073.1:0-3759 GCA_964368465.1 uncultured Muribaculaceae bacterium | reverse complement strand
ATTTCTCTCTTCTTCAAGATCTACTCTCATTGCTACTAATACTTCACTGTCACTAATTGTCACCTTAGTTTCACTATCATCCTCTTCATTAATATAATCACTATTATTAGTCATCAATAAATCATTAGGCATTGTAATATAGTATACACTAAGTACTAATATTAAACTGAACAATGTTAAGAACCACAAATTTTGTTTATTTATCATTATATCCTCCCTATCACTAGTAAAAGATATGTATTAAAAAAAGAAATATTACTTCTTATTAGAAAAATATTTCTCTTCAAACTCTTTTTTATATTCTAAAATTCTATCTTCTTTAATAGCAACCCTAATCTCTTCAGTTAGTTTCGTTAAATATCTAATATTGTGAATAGATAAAAGTCTACCACCTAAAGACTCATCAGATGTTATTAAATGACGAATATAAGCTTTAGTATAATTACGACAAGTATAACAGTCACACGACTCTTCTAAAGGACTAAAATCTTCTTTAAATTTAGCATTGTTAAAATTGATTTTACCATATCTAGTAAAAGCTTGTCCATGTCTTGCTATTCTAGTAGGCAATACACAATCAAATATATCAATTCCTCTAATAACAGCTTCTAAAATATCAATCGGATCACCTACACCCATTAAATAACGAGTTTTATCTTCTGGTAAATAAGGAATAGCATAATCAATCATCTTATACATGACATCTTTTCCTTCACCTACACTAGTACCACCTATACTATATCCATCAAAATCCATCTTAACAGTTTCTTCTGCACTATATTTTCTTAAATCTTCAAACTCTCCACCTTGTACTATTCCAAATAAAGATTGCTTTTCATTCTTATGAGCATCCCTACCTCGTTTAGCCCATCTCAAAGTACGCTCAACTGATTTCTTCATATAATCATAAGTAACTGGATATGGAGGACACTCATCAAAACTCATCGCAATATCACTATCCAAATCATTTTGTATTTGAATAGATTTCTCTGGTGTCAAGAATAGTTTTGAACCATCTATATGACTCTTAAAATGAACTCCCTCTTCAACTATATCTTTTTCTTTATTCTTAGCAAGTGAAAAAACTTGAAACCCACCACTATCAGTAAGCATAGGTCCCTTATAATTCATAAACTTATGTAATCCACCTGCTTTTTTAACAATATCTTCTCCTGGTCTTAACCACAAATGATAAGTATTAGAAAGAACTATCCCACTATTCACATCATAAAGTTCTTCAACCGATAAAGTCTTTACAGTTGCTCTTGTTCCAACCGGCATAAACATTGGTGTTTCCACTGTACCATGATTAGTTTCAATAGTACCTAATCTAGCTTTAGTATTTTTTTCTGTTTTTAATAAATTGTATTTTATTTTCATAATATCACTTCCTTAAAGCTAAATAAGTATATCACAAAAAAAGAAAAAAAGTAAGACAATCTTACTTTCACCATGTTGATATCGTAAATCTAGATGAATGATTCAAATCTGCTTGTCCAGTAAAAGTAGTATATGAGAATACACCATTAATAACTGTGTTATCACTCCACAAACTACCACCTCGATAAAACCAGTGATTAGCATAATACTCACCCTGAACAAATCTATCACCATAAAAACCTAATGTTTCAGTTAGTGCATCACCAAAATAAGTTACAGTAGAAGAAATTCCATAATCACCAGCCGGATAAACATTAATATATCTACCTTCTGGTAAAGATGTAAAACCTGACAAATCAGGATCAAAGGTGCCGTTAGAGCTCAACACAGCACCCATAACTCTATCAAATGTACCACCTACCATGTCATATACTCCATATATATTACCAGTAGTTGATGCTCCCATACCATAATAAGTATCATAAGTATTAGTATAACAAGTACTTGTTGTTCTACCAGCAGTAGGAGAATTACCTCCTATACCAGTTATATATAAAGTACAGTTATTAGGATAAACTTCTTTATTAATACCAGAGTATTCAGGACTTCCATATTTACCATAAACAGATTGTGATAAATAAGCAATCGCACCCCACTCTGTATTCTTAATCAAATGAGCATCGACATTACCAACAAATCCATAATTTACGTACCCATTATTACCATTCATCAAGTTTTGAACTAGTGTGAATTGGGCTAACATAGTATGATTAACTGCACTTTTCTCGTTTGGTTTAGAATATAACAAATCACCATTTCTAGATGCTTCAAACTTTGCAATCCAGAAACCATTAACTTCTCTGTTTTCCGGATTATCTCTAGTAACAGGATCATCACATGAATTACCCCAACAAAATGCTGATGGCGTAACAAAGTTAGTTGCAACACTACCAGTATAAGAGCCGCTTCCATATTCAGTTACTGTATTATCAACAAATTTAATGTCAATAGCACCAGGTGTAGTAACACTAGGAGTTAAAGCTCCAGGTCCTTGATATCCATATGTATCCCTAATTGTATAAGAATATCTTGGTATCCAAACTAAAAATGTCATAATATCTTCCATTGGAATCACAGTACCATAATCAGCTGCTATATAAGAAGCTCTCATATCATTAACAACCGTAACAGCATTAGCCCACTGTTGCCTATTATAATTAAACCAATTATATCCGTTAGGATCAACTTTAACCCACTCTGATAAGTCTTCATCATAAATAACCGGAATCAATCCGTCAGCAACCTCAGGAGCCAAGTCATTTAAATTAATGATTGTAAAGTCAGATTCATCAATAATTTCACTTTCAACAACTTTATAAAAATAAATAACAACACTCTCTCTAGGTTCAATTTCAAACTCTGCCTCATTAACATATCCATCCATACCAGCATTTACAGTAGAAGGAATTATCTCACTAATTCGTAAATGATCAGAATTAAACTTAAGCAAGAAGTTACCAACAGAATCACTTATATTAGTAATAACTACTTTTTCATAATCTGGATAACTAGTATGTTCTAAAATACCTTGTTCCCAAACTGTGTTGTCATAACTTAATTTAAAAATAGAACTCAATTCTTTAACATAAGGAGTAGTAGATTTAACCGTTACCTCCACTTGGACATCTGCTAGTCCAACAATATTATTAAGACCTGTTACTTGAAAATACAAGTCTTCTGTCGTAGTATCAATAGTCCAATCATAACCATCACTTTTACATTCCATTTCATCAAGATGGTTAACTACCACTCCATCCCCAGTATTATTCTCACAAATACTAGTAGTAATAATACTAGAAGAATAATTATTAACTATTTGACCATTCATCCAACAACTAAGACCAACATCTGATGGGGTAATTATTTCACATGATGCTGTATAATTAATTTCCTCTTCTGTAACATTTTCATCAATAAAATTATTAATATCAAAGAATACTTTATCACCATTCCAAGTATTATCAATTATATCTTTACCACTTAAAACAGAACTAGAAAAATAAAATCCATTACTTTCAATATAATAATTCTAAATATTATTACCAACATACTTAGCAAACGTATAACCACCAGATAAAACAATACCAGTAGCAATCATCAGTAATATAATTCTAAATATTTTATTTTTAACAGAAAGATTCTTCAAATCATATCACTCCTATCATATACATTATAACATATTTCGACACTAATACTACTTAAATAATAAATTAACAAATTAATTTTCACTAGTTTACAATAATATATTTTTTTCATAAAACAAAAAAAGTATTCTCTTGAATACTTTTAATTAATTTACTTTTTTATATTCTGTAATAG
>CAYJBD010000072.1:0-4768 GCA_964368465.1 uncultured Muribaculaceae bacterium | reverse complement strand
ATATTAGTGCTAAAAAAGAAATGGATGCTGAAAATAAATATATTGATACTTTATTAGAAGAAGTTTCTAAGAATACTGAAGTTGATATTCCTGAAGAAATGATTAATGAAGAAATCAATCGTTTATTTGCAAGATTTGAAGAGCAATTAAAAATGCAAGGTATTTCACTTGATTTATACTATCAAATGGCTAAAATTACTGAAGCAGATATTAGAGCACAAATGAAAACAGAAGCAGAAAAACATGTAATGTTCCGTTTAGTACTAGAAGAAGTACAAAAATTAGAAAATATTACTATTAGTGATGAAGAAGCTGATAACGAAGCTGATTTATTAGCTGCTAAATATGAAATGCCAAAAGATGAATTTTTAAAAGCATTTGGTGGTATTGATATGATTAAATATGACTTAGAAACTAGAAAGACAGTAGAAGTTTTAAAAGAATTAAATAAATAGTTTGCCATTGGTGAACTATTTTTCTTTTTGGTTGAAAATTTAATTTTTTTTGGCATATTACTTGTTATTTTGTGGTATTTTGATATAATAATTAACAGTTATTAAGGAGGTAATTATGAGAAGTACTAAATTACCAGTAATGATATTAAGGAATCTAGTTTTATTTCCGTACCAGGAATTAAGAATAGAATTTGATGAACTTGTTGATAAAGAATTAATCTCCTTGTCTGAAAATAACTATTTTCATCAGTTTTTAGTAGTAACACCTCTTAATACTTTGGAAGTTAATCCTGATATTACTGATTTACCTTCTGTTGGGGTTGTTGGAAATATTAAAATTAAAATGGAAATGCCTAATGGTAAGACTAGAATTGTTATTGAAGGGTATAAACGTGTTTTAATAGATAATTATGATTTGAAAGATAAACACTATGTGGCTAGTGTAAGTGATATTTCTTATGATAATTTTGAATCAATAGAAAACGATGCTTATGTTAGAACTTTATTAAAGAAATTAAATCGTTATGTTAAGCAAGCTCCTTATATGAGTAATGCTGTTTTATCACAAATCAATGGTGTTGAGAATGTTGATAGATTAACTGATATTATAGCAGCTGTGTTTCCTATGCAAGTTCTTAATAAATATAAGTATATTGAAGAGTTACAACCTAATAATAGGGTTAAAATGCTTATTAAGGAAATAGAGCAAGATTTGAAGTTAGTAGCACTTGAGAAGAAGATAGATGAGAAAGTTAATGTCAATTTAGAAGATAGTCAAAAAGAATATGTTTTAAGAGAAAAACTTAAAGTTATTAAGCAAGAACTAGGTGAAATTAATGATAAAGAGGATGAGATAAACTCTTTGAATCAGAAACTTAATTCTTTGAAGGCTCCTAATAAGATAAAGAAGCGTATTAAACATGAACTTAATCGTTATACTATGGCTAGTCCTAATTCACAAGAAATTGGTATTATTAGAGATTATATTGATTGGTTAATGAAACTTCCTTGGAGTAGAACTACTAAGGATAATACTGACTTATTTAAAGCTAAAGATGTATTAGATAAAACTCATTATGGTCTTGATAAAGTTAAGGGTAGAATACTTGAGTATTTAGCAGTTAAACAAAATACTAATAGTTTAAGAAGTCCTATTTTATGTTTAGTGGGGCCGCCTGGAGTTGGTAAGACTTCATTAGCTACTAGTATAGCTGAGAGTTTAAACCGTCAAGTGACTAAGATTAGTGTTGGTGGTATACATGATGAGTCTGAAATACTTGGGCATCGACGTACTTATGTTGCTAGTTTACCAGGAAGAATTATTCAGGGTATGAAAAAAGTTGGTTCTTCTAATCCTGTTTTCATTATTGATGAGATAGATAAGATGACAAAAGATATTAAGGGTGATCCTGCTAGTGCTTTACTTGAAGTTTTGGATCCTGAACAAAACAGTAAATTTGTAGATCATTATATAGAAGAAGAATTTGATCTTTCTAAAGTGTTTTTTATAACAACAGCTAATTATATTGATCAAATTCCTAATGAACTTCGTGATCGTTTAGAAATTATTGAAATATCTTCTTATACAGAGTATGAAAAAGTTGATATAATGCGTAATTACTTATTACCTAGACAATTAATGGAGCATGGATTAACACAAATTCAAGTTCAATTTGAAGAGGAAATATATTTAGAACTTATTAGATATTATACAAAGGAAGCTGGAGTTAGAGAATTAGAACGTATTATTGCATCACTTCTTCGTAAAATGGTTAAAGAACTTTTGATGAATAAAGAAGTATCATTTTTTAATGTCGATATAGAGTTAGTTTCTAAGTTGCTTGGCAAGAGAAAGTATTCTTATACTGAAAAAGCTGATGATTCTCAAGTTGGAGTTGTTAATGGTATGGCTTACACTTATGTTGGTGGTGATATTTTACCTATTGAATCTACTTTTTATAAAGGTAAAGGAGAATTAATTCTTACTGGGTCTTTGGGTAGTGTAATGCAGGAATCTGCTCATTTAGCTTTTAGTTATATTAAGAGTAATGTATATAAATTTAACTTGTCGATGGATGATATTGAAAATAATGATATTCATATTCATTTACCAGAAGGGGCGATTAATAAAGATGGTCCGTCTGCTGGGATAACTTTAGTAACTTCCTTAATAAGCTTACTTAAGGATGTGGAAGTTCCTAGTAATATTGCTATGACTGGAGAGTTAACACTACGTGGTAAGGTATTGCCAATAGGTGGTTTAAAAGAAAAAGTAATTGGTGCTCATCGTAGTGGAATTAGAGTTATATTTTTACCTAGTGAAAATGAAATTGATTTAGATGAAATACCATATGAAGTGAAAGAGGAAATCAAATTTATTTTTGTTGACAATTATAGTGAAATTTATGATAGAATATTTATACGTGATAAAACAGACGTAGAAAGTAGGATATTTATATAATATGGTAGATGATAATGAGTCCAAACCAAAAATCATTGATTTTAAAAGTATAGAACTTTTACAACCATTAGAATATCATTTAAATAAGGGAGTTAATTGTCCTTTAGTACAATTTGGTTTTTATAGTACTCATGAAGAGTTTGTAAAAAGTAGAGAAACAGAAGAAAAGAGCAAAGTTAACATTAAAGTTGTTAAATAGTTCTTTTTTTTTTTGATTAGAATAGTATTAAACGAAAGGATGATTGGTTATGAAAGAAATGTTTTCATTTAGTAGTGAAATTATATTTAAATCAATGATAGGGGAACTTACTGATATATCATTAGAAGATGATGTGGTTTTTGTTAATGATAGAAAGATTAAGGGGACTTTTATTGTAGATGGAAAGTATAAAATGACTGAAGCAAGTCAAGTAGAAGAAACTTTTTATCAAGAGATTCCAATTGAAGTAGATCTTGATGAGAAATATGATTGTAGTGGTGCTAAGATAAATGTCAGTGATTTTTATTATGAAATTATCAATGAAGAAATTTTAAAAGTTCATATTGATATGACTATTGATGAATTAGTAGTAAAGAAGGAACCTATAGTAGAACTACTAACAGAAGATGATGTTAAAGTTATAGAAACATTAGAAGAAGAAAAGCTAGTTGAGACTAGAGAAGTAGTTGAAATCGATTCTATTTTTAATGAACTTAATAATGCAGATGAAACTTATTCAACTTATTCAGTTTATATTATAAGAGAAAATGATAATGTTGAGACTGTACTTAGTAAATATAATATTACAAGAGAAGAACTTGCTTGTTATAATGATTTAGAGGATATAAAATTAGGGAGTAAATTGATTATTCCTAGTATGAAAAATGGATAATAAATTATTAGATAAATATAACATTAAAATAGATAATGAGTATTTTTGTAATGATGCTAGGATTGTAGAGGGTGAAACTGGAAGATATGTTTTCAAAAAGAAGAAAGTTTACAATAAGAAAGATATTTATAATTATTTAGAATCTCGTAATTTTACTTTTTTTAGTAAACCCGTTAATGAAATAGAGAAGGATGAATATGAAATTTATCAATATATTGATTCAGTAGAAATACCTGATGAACAGAAAGCAGAAGATATAATGACTTTGATTAGTATATTGCATGCTCAAACAAATTATTTTAAGAAAGTAGAACTAGATGACATAAAAAAAACATATGAAAAGTATGTTGATCAGTTAAATTATTTAGATGATTATTATCATAATTTGCAGGATTTAATTGAAACTAGAGTATATATGTCTCCTAGTGAATATCTATTAATTAGAAATATTTCACAAATTTATGCCGCAATAAATTTTTCAAAAAAGCATTTAGATAATTGGTATACTGTAGTGAAAAACAAGTTGAAAGAGCGAGTGGTACAGTTACATAATAATCTAGATTTGTCTCATTATATTGGTGGGGAGAATAAATTGTTATTAAGTTGGGATAAATCTTCTAAGGGAAGTCCTATATATGATTTAATTATTTTTTACAAGAAATATTTTATTGAATTTGATTTTACCTCATTATTTAATATTTATCAAAGAAAGTATCCACTTTTAAGTGAAGAAAAGGATTTGTTGTTTTGTATTTTATCTATGCCTGATAAATTAGAACTAGGTGGTAAGGAATATTTAAAATGTAGAGAAATACACTACTATTTACTATACATGAAGGAAACTAGTCAATTTATTTTAGAAAATGAGCCAAAACCAACCAAAGAATAAAATACATAATTCAATAAAAAGAATTATAGCATTAACTTTATCAGTTACTAAGATAGTTAGAATTGATTGATAGAGTATAATTATAACTAAT
>CAYJBD010000071.1:2360-4889 GCA_964368465.1 uncultured Muribaculaceae bacterium | reverse complement strand
GGAGGATTATCATTAGGGTTTGCGGCGTTCAGTCGTACATTAACAATTGGTGGGGAAGGGCAAGTTACATCTTCAAGATGGAATATTCAATTTGCTAACCTAGGAGCAGCAGATCCAACAGGAAGTGCTGAAGAAACAACTGCACCAACACTATCAGGAACTACATCAATCGAAGGTTATGAAGTAGTATTAAAAGTACCTGGGGATTCAATATCATATGAATTCGATGTACAAAACACAGGAACATTTGATGCACAATTAGGAACATTCACATTAGGAACTGTAACGTGTACAGGAACAGGTGCAAATGCTGCAACAGATGCTAGTAACTTATGTCCAAATATCAGTCACACAGTAACATATGCAGATGGATCTGCTATTAATACAGGAGATACATTAGCTAATACTACAGGAACTGCTAGATTAAAATTAACACTTACTTACGATGCAGCAACACCAGCAGAAGACTTACCAACTGACGTAGTAACTATTACTGTTGGTACAACAACTTTAATTTATGTACAACCATAATTTAAATTATTAAAGAAAAAAAGTACACTATATGTACTTCTTTTGTCTATATAAATTAGAAAAACAGAAGGTGATACAATGAAAAGAAGCACTATTATCTTGTTGTTACTAGAAATAATAGTAGCATTCGTTTTAATAATGAATACTATATTTCTAAAAGAAAACAACCCATTTATCACAATAAGTTTTTTAATTACAATATTTCTAATTATAAAATTAACAATTGGTTATGAAAGAGATAAAAACCGCTATCGAAAAGAAGCAACGATGAATATTGTTATATATACAGTTACATACCAACTAATTATTTATATTATAGGTATATTTCTAGGCTTTTCTAAAACAGTATATAGCCTAGAGCCATTAACAATAATAACAAACTTATTTCCTGTGATTTTACTGATTGTCGCATCAGAAGTTGTAAGATACAGCTTTGTTAAAAAAATTGGAACAAAAAACAAATGGTTATTAATGGGAGTTACGGTAATTTTTACATTATTGGATATCACATTAAAAACAGGAACATTTGATTTAAGTAATGGACAAGATGTTATAACCATTCTATCGTTAATAATTTTACCTAGTATAGCAAATAATATATTACTTACATATATTGCAAGTGAATATGGATATTTGCCTAATATATTGTATAGACTAATCATGGAAGCAACTATTTTTATCCTGCCAATTATTCCTGATTTAGGAGATTATCTAAGCGCGATATTGTTATTTGTATTCCCACTGGTAGCTCTATATTTTATACGTTCTTACCTTATCAAGAAGAAAGATAAAAAAGAAGAATTTATAAAAGCAGTTGAAAATCAAAAAGTTAGTGTCTTTAACCGTATTATAACAATTATTTTGATAATAATAATGGTAGGTATGATAGTTCTCACAAGTGGAGTATTTAAGATATATTCTATAAGTATAGGTTCAGGATCAATGGAACCAGCTTTAGATGTAGGTGATGTTGTTATCATATCAAAGACTAATGAAAAAGAAATTGAAGAACTAAAGGTACATGACATACTTGTCTTTGAACACTCGAATAAAATAGTGGTTCACCGTATTGTTGAAATAAACAAAGAAGAATCAAAATTAAGATTTATTACAAAAGGTGATAACAATCTAGCTGAAGACAGTTGGTTTGTTACAGAGGATATGATTATAGGTAAAGTACTATTTAGTGTTAAATACATTGGATATCCAACAATATGGTTAAATGAAAATATGTAAGGAGGTAACTTGTGAAAAGTAAAACAACAGAAAAAGAAGTTGTAACAAACAAAAAAACGCCAAAAGCAAAAAATCAAACAAAATATAATGGAAAAAACAAGACTTTTTACGTAAAAAAGAAAAAAGTACGTTTACGTAAGCGTGTATATGCTGTGTTTTTATTATTTCCTACTGTTATTTTTTCAATAATTAGTTACTTTCTATTTGTAACATCATTTACATTTGGAGAGCCAACTAACGTTATTAATTATAACGAACTAGGAGATGTAAAATACAAAGTATATTTAAATGAAAATGACTATTATGATGTAGAATATATTGATGAAGAAATGAATTTAATTTCAAACTTAATATCTAACGTAGTAATTGATTTTAATTACGAAATACATTCAACAGAAGATCTTGCATACAAATATGATTATGAAATAGTAGCATATTTAGAAATATTTGATCAACAAGATAAATTAATCTATGATCAAGAAGAAGTATTACAAGAAGAAACAGTAGAGTCGCTAATAGACAACAACTTTAAAGTTTCTCCACAAGCTATAATAGATTATAAAACATATGATGACTATGTAGCTGCATTTAAAAAAGACTATAGTTTGATAACTACAAGTCAATTAACGGTAACAATGAATGTAAATGTAGAAGGTACAGATAATAATACAACTGAACCAATAGATAATAAATATATGATGTCAATTGTTATTCCACTAAACGAAAAAACTATCGAAATAACAAATAGTAATGAAATTTTAA
>CAYJBD010000071.1:971-2350 GCA_964368465.1 uncultured Muribaculaceae bacterium | reverse complement strand
CATCATCAATCAGCTCAAAAGTAGACCCAGGTATTACTGATTTACCATTCTTCATTTTAGCACTAATATCTATTGCAATCACATTAACATTCTTAGCTTTATGTATATATGTAATGGCTGTAACAGCTAAAAAGAAAGATATATACACAAGAACTGTTAATAAATATTTAAGAGAATATGATAGAATAATTATTACTAGTAAACAACCAGATTTAGATGAAAATAATTATGCTAATAAAGTAAGAGTGATGAGTATTGAAGAATTAATCGATGCCCATGACATTACAAAAAAACCAATTATATATTATGAAGTTATTCCAAAAGAGAAAAGCTACTTCGTTATAATTGCAGACGATACATTGTATAAATTAACAATTTCTAAAGTATATTTAGAAAATCCTGAAAACAAATAAGATCTACTTTATAGTAGATCTTTTTCTAATTGCAATTATAATTAATAATACTCATTAAATATAAAGGAACTGTTTCTGCTCTTAAAATATTGGGACCAAGACTAATAGGTTTAAATCCATTATTAATTAAAAAGGATTCTTCACTATTATCAAAACCACCTTCTGGACCAATTACAAAAATAGTTTTAGTATTTTTATTAATAGGAAATATTTTATTAATAGTAAAGTCTTTCTCTATTGTGCTACAAATATATTTATCACCACTACAAGATGCCAACTCTTTTAAAGTGCAAACATCTCTGACTACTGGAATAGATAATCTTTTAGATTGCTCACTAGCTTCCTTACAAATTTTTTGCCACCTATCGATCTTTTTACCTTCTTTACCATTTAGTTTAACAACAGACCTAGTAGCGTTAAAAGGTATAATTTCACTTACTCCAAGTTCAGTAGCTTTTTGTAATATGTAATCCATCTTTTGTTCTTTCAACATAGGAATAATTAAAGTAACATTAGTCAAAACTTCTTTACTATAAACTTCTTCTACAATTTCTACTTTAACATCATCACATAATTTAGTATGAAATAAAGTACCATTATAAACAACCTCAATTAAGTCATTAACATTCATACGCATTACCTTATAAATATGATAAAAGTCATCACTACTTAAATATAAAAAATTATTTTCTTTTTTTTCAGAAAAATATCTTTGCATTTCAATCACCACTTAAATTATAACATATTTAAAAAAAAGTTTCCTTTTAAAAGAAAAAAAGATTATAATAATGGTGCGAGGAAATACTATGAAAACAATTGAAGAAAAACTAATGAGCTTTGCTAAAATTGAAAAAGTAAGACATCAACTTTATAAAGAAATAAAAAGTAAGGGAAAAGATTTGTTATTAAGTGACGATAAACTTACAATAAAATATCTTTTAATTGAAGAACACTTGGACAAAATAG
>CAYJBD010000071.1:0-961 GCA_964368465.1 uncultured Muribaculaceae bacterium | reverse complement strand
TGGAAGAGTTAACTATATATAATATTATGGAATTATTTCAAGCAAGCGAAGAAATAAAAGAGATGGAACCACTAGCTAACTTTATAAGTAATAAAGAAGCACTACGATATCACAATTGTTACTCAGAAGACTTTTTTATCAATTTTTATAAACAGATGAATGATAACTACCGTACTTCAGCACTATTTATCACAAAGTTCTTTTCTACAACAACAAAGATAAATGAAGCAATAGAGGAAGAATATGCATGCTGTGTACTTATGCAAGATGAAATAGATGAAATTAGCCAAACACTACTACCTTATATAGTTAGTAGAATTAGAACTTGTGTTAATGAGTCTATCTCAAACATCTTTGATAGTAATAATAATAAAGAAGAAGATTTAAAAAACAATTTTGACTACATAAACTTTCCCCCGATATACTATAAAGAAGAAGAACCACTTCAAGGATATTATAATATATTAGAAATGTTATGTCTTGAAGGATATGAAGAAGATTTAATCATAGATATAGTAGAACCTATCATCAAAAAAGAATATGATATAATAACATCTAAAAATATTAATGAAGAAGAAAAAGAAATAGTAGCTAAATTAATGGGTGCAAGATTACAATTTTTATCAACAGAAGAAGTGGAAACAATGTGTGATGATATACTTACAACAAAAGAAGCAGCAGTAAAGTTTTATGACGAAACAAAACAATTATCAACAAGTGATGTTGATGAAGTTTATAATACATTTTCTAACTATGGAATTAATCTAATAAATAGTTATCAAGAAGCACTCACAAAATTCACTCCACAAAAATCATCTTGTACTAGTTTATCAACAGAAGTAATAGACAGAAATAAAGAATCAGAAGTAATAGTAGGTAAAATAAGTGACATTGAAAAACCTATCGAGTTAACATTGTCACCTAAGCAACTGAAAAAATTATCAGAAGGTAAGACATTAAC
>CAYJBD010000070.1:0-4964 GCA_964368465.1 uncultured Muribaculaceae bacterium | reverse complement strand
TTATAGGGATTAAGTAATCAAATACTTTATCAATACTTCTTGCTGATATTTGTACTAATACTTCTGCGACCACTCTTATCACCTCTTTAAATTATTATACAAAAAAAAAAGATAAATTAATATCTTTTACTTAAAATAATCTAAATATATCATTGAATGTTATATAAATCATTAATCCCATTAAAATAAAGAATCCTATGTTATGAATGATATTTTCTGTTTTTGAATTAATTGGACTTCCTTTGATTTTTTCGATTAGTAAGAATAAAATTCTTCCTCCATCAAAAGCTGGGAATGGTAGTAAGTTTAAGAAACCTACGTTAATACTTAAAAGTGCTGTTAAATATAATAAGTTTACAAAACCACCTTCAGCAGAATCTCCTACAATTGTGAATATTCCTACCGGTCCAGAAAGTTGACTTACTGACAGTCCTCCTGTGAAAAGACTTCCTAGTGTTACAAACATTTGATGGAATAATGCTCCTGTTTGTAATACAACGTATTCTATTGTTTCAAAGAATCCTCTTTGGTTTTCTTTGAATAAACTTACTCCAAAGGCATATCTTTCTTCACCGTCAATTTCTGTTAATTGGGGTTTAATATTATAAGTTTCTTCTTCTTTATTTTCTTTTTCTACTACTATTTTAGTTATATCTTCTGGATCAGATAGTGTTAAATATAGCATTACATCGTCAATAGTTGGTGTTTTGTTATCATTGATACTAATGATTTTGTCTCCTACTTCTAAACCTGCTTGGTAAGCTGGTAAGTTAGTTGGTAGTTCATCAATTACTGGATCTAAATTAGGTGCTCCCCAAATAAACCCGATTGCCAATAATATAATAATTGCTAGAATAAAGTTATTCAAAGCTCCAAATACCATTGTTAAAAATCTTTGCCAGATTGTTTTATTTTGTAGCAATCTATCTTTAGGTAATTTATCATCGATGTCGCCACCTTCTCCTGCTAGGGCACAAAAACCACCTATAGGAATAGCTCTTAGACTGTAAGTTGTCTCACCATCTTTTCCAAGTTTACTCCATATTTTCGGTCCCATTCCTAATGCAAACTCATGAACATAGATTCCTGCTCTTTTTGCCATTACAAAGTGTCCTAATTCATGGACAAATATAATTACTCCTAATATTAATACGAATAAAATTAATGTTATCATTTTTCCTCCTTAGATGTACTTCCTAATCCACCTTTTCTTATACCAATTGCTTCGTCATTATCTACTGTTAAAAACTTAGTAAATACTCCCTGTATAATTCTTTCATTTTGAACAAAACTTACTTCTTCTTCACTATGATTTTGTATTTTAAAATAAATTTGTCCTTCATTAGTTTCATTATTATAATAGTCTGCTTCAAAAATCCCTACTTGATTCACTAAGCGAACATTGTATTTAAAACCTATGCTGCTACGGACATATAAAGAAAACATTTCGTCTTCATTAAAATATACTTTTATGCCTGTTGGTATTTTTATTATTTCATTTGGCTTCAAAGTAAAGGCATATGGCGTTTCTATATCATAACCACATGCACACTTGGTTTGTCGTTTTGGTATATTAATACCATTATATATTTCTTCAACATCTTCTAACTTATAGTCTTTTTTAAATGTATCTAGCGATACTTTTTGAAATCCCCTCATAATCACCTAAAGTGCATATACTAATGAGAATAACAAGATTACAAAGAAGATACTGTCTAAGCGATCTAGTATTCCTCCATGACCTGGTATAATATTAGCAAAGTCTTTCTTTTTATATTGTCTTTTAATGCTTGAAAAAGCTAAATCACTTAGTTGTCCTGATACTGATAGAGCTAGTGTTAATGGTATTACAACAAAACTACTTGATGGGTTAATTACTGTGTACCAAAATAAACTCGCAATGAATGTTCCCATTAAAACTCCACCTATTAAACCTTCGATAGTTTTCTTAGGTGATATTTTTTCAGCTAATTTATGTTTACCAATATACTTTCCTGTATAAAGAGCATAAATATCAGTTACTGTTGTGCTTAAAACAATGTATATAATATATTCTAATCCCATATTTCTAGTTATAATAAGAGCATTGAAAACTAATCCAACAAATAAAATACTTCCAATCAAGAACCAAGAATCAGTCAAATTGTACTTTTCTTGATCATTATAAAATACTAGTGGTGAGATAAAACCAACTAACATTAATGTTAATAAATAATACTCAACCGATAATGTAAATGTCTTTAAATCAAAACTGTTTAGTGTCCAACAAATGGTAAAAGCATATGCTAGTATTTTCATAAGTTTTGGAAACTTTTTCTTACTTTCTCTTATTTTAATTAACTCGTGTAGCCCTACTACAGCAAGAATAGTTGCTGCTACTACAAACGGTATTTCTCCTATGATAATTACCGGTATTAAAATAACTGCTAAAATAGTCGCTCCTATAATTCTCTTCTTCATATTTTCCTCCATATGATTATATATTTAATTATAATATATTATATATAATTAAACAAGTAAAATACTGATTAAATATCTTTGTAATTAAAAAGTGCTTTCATAAGCACTTATTTCTTGAAAACAAATATTTTACTGAAAATATAATTTAGAACAATTACAATAATTTGTGATATTATTTTTGCTATTAAGTCATCTGTTGTAATAATAGTTACTAAGAGAAACATTATTAGCATATCTGAGAGAAGAGTCGCAATTCTTGATACTACGAAGGTTGTTACTTCTTTTAAATATTTTTTACTTTTACTTTTAAAAACAAAAATTCTATTAGTAAAATAAGCAAAAGCAACGGCACATATCCATGATAGGATGTTAGCAATTTGTAATTCTATAGCATTAGTAGCATTTAGAAAAGTATTAACAAATAAGTAGTATGTTCCAATACCAATTACAGTTGTCAGACCACCTACTATTAAATAATTAATTATTTCTTCATATTTTTTATATAATTTTATCATTTAGCATTACCAAATCTTCTATTTCTTAATTGAAACTCTTCTATTGCTTTATCAAACTCTTCACTATTAAAATCTGGGAAATAAGTTTTAGGAAAATAGAATTCTGCATAACTCGCTTGAAACATCATAAAGTTACTAAGTCTATATTCACCACTAGTTCTTATTACATAGTCAAGTGGTGGTAACTCGTTATACATATATTTATTAAATAATTCTGGAGTGATGTCTTCTATATTATTTTCCTTAGCTATTTTTTTAGCTGCATCTACTATTTCAAATTGACTTCCATAGTTAAGGCATATATTGAAAATACCCGATTTATTATTTTTAGTTTGTTCTTCGGCATTACGCATTACTTGCAATAGTTCTTTACTTAGTGGTTCTTCTCTACCTGAGAAAACTATTTTAATATCTCTATCTAAATATGTTGGTAGGATATCTTTAAAGTATTTAACAAATAAATCCATTAGATACTTTACTTCTTTTTCTTCTCTTTTAAAATTTTCAGTTGAGAAAGCATATAAACTAAATACTTTTACACCGCTTTCAAAAATGTGTTTAGTTAATTCCTCTAGATTTTCGGCTCCTTTTTTATGACCATAACTACGTGGCATATTTCGCTCTTTAGCCCATCTTCCATTACCGTCCATTATTATTCCGATGTGGTGTGGTATATTTACTTCCTTCATAATTTCTATTCAAACAAATTATTGACAAGGTTATTTATATTATCTTGTCTTTTCTTTGTTTCTCCTTTCAATACTTTTATTTCAACGACATTTCCTTCTTTGACATCATTTAATAATTGTTTAGGTATATTATAGAACTCTTTCTTATTTAATTCAACTACTATATAATCTTCTTCTATTCTATCGACTATTACTTTCATCTATTCATCCTTTACTGTTAAGTTGTTTCCATCACTACTGATAACTACGGTACCATCTAAATCAGTTCTAAAAACTTGAGCGTCTACCGCTTCTAATATATCAATAGTTGATTGTTTTGGCAGATTATATTTGTTGTCTTCTCCTACTGAAATAACTGCATATTCTGGAGTAACTCTTTCTATAAATTCCTTTGTTGATGAAGTGTCACTTCCATGATGACCTACTTTTAAAACATCAACATCTATGTCACTAGTAATATCTTCTTCGCTTTCTTTTTCAGCGTCTCCCATAAATAAGAAGCTATTATTATAGTAAGTTATTTTGATTAGAGCAGAACTATTATTTAAATCATTATATTCTTCTACTGGGCCGATTATTTCTATTTTATAGTTATCTTCTTCTAAGATTATCACATCACTAGTAGCAGCTTTTATTTTTAGATTATTATCACTGATAGTAGTTAATAAATCTTCATAAGTTTTGGTGTTTGTAGTTGTCTTTGGCATGTAGATGTTTTCAATAGTAAATTCATTTATAACATTTTCCATTCCACCGATATGATCTGCATGAGGATGTGTTCCTACTAAGTAGTCTATATTGCTGTAATTTAGACTCTTTAAGTAATTAATAACTGTTTCACTATCTCCAACTTCTCCAGCATCTATTAACATTACTTCATTGTTAATTAGTTCTACAATAATAGCATCAGCTTGTCCTACATCTAAGAAATGAACAGTTATAGTGTCATCAGTAGTATTTATTACTTCTTTTGTTTCTTCTTTTTCTACGGTTTCTACTGCGTGACTTTCATTTAATTGTGGTTCAAATGCAACGTAACCTAGTGCTCCTAATATAATTATGATTAATGATATAAACTTCTTCATTGTTACTCCTATTCTTATTCCATTATAGCATAAAAAAAGAAGCATTGCTTCTTAAAAATGATCGATATTAATTTTGATACGTTTATTATCTTTAAGATAACTGCTTGCTTGTACTAGTGTACGAATAGCATTAGCAGTTTTACCACCTTTTCCAATAACTCTTCCCATATCTTCTTCAGATATCATTACTTCAATTAGAATTGTATTTTATTCTT
>CAYJBD010000069.1:4286-5028 GCA_964368465.1 uncultured Muribaculaceae bacterium | reverse complement strand
TATTAGAAGGAAACTCAAGTACAAGAGTTGATGCTTATATTGAAGATAATAATAATCCTCTTGCTAAAGTGATTATTGATAGTGATAACCCAAATGAAACAATACTTGATTTAGGTAAAGAATATCAAGTTGAATACATTAAAGTATATGCTTCTTATTCTAAAATAAAAACTTATGATGAAACAAGAATAAAAGAAATAGTATATTATGATCAACGGGAAGATGGAATATATATGGTAGACTTCCTGTTTGGAAACAAAATGTACACACCAAACATAACATGTTAAGAGCTAATAACTCTTTTTTTTATTGTTTCAAGAAAAATCATATTAATACTCATAGTCTTTAATTGTAGAAGAATAGTATCATCTAGAAGAACAATGTAAGTAACATTATCTGTAAAAGATTTACTCAAAATTTCACAATTTCTTAAAATATAGTCAATATTTTGTTGGGCATCATAATTAAAAGTAATCTCATATTTATCAATATCCTTCAGTTTTACTTTATTAACTAATAAAAGAGATTCTTTAAAACTATTCCCATAAGCTCTAATTAAGCCACCAGCACCTAGTTTAATCCCTCCAAAATACCTAACGACTACAACTAATATGTCAACAAATTCATTCTTCTCTAATATTGAAAGAAGAGGTAAACCAGCAGTTCCTTTAGGTTCACCATCGTCACTAAACTTAACTTCTCTAAAAGTCTTATATGCATAACACACATGGTTAGCGTCCTT
>CAYJBD010000069.1:0-4276 GCA_964368465.1 uncultured Muribaculaceae bacterium | reverse complement strand
ATAAGTTTAATAATTTCTTCTTTATCACTAACATAAAACAAGTAAGTAATAAATTTTGAATTCTTAATAATTAAAGTATTTTCTATATTTTTATCAATTGTGTACATTTCTTTTCACCTAAAACAATTATATCTCAAATAATAACAGATTTCTACTTGAAATAACTATCAGTATTTGATAAGATATATCTAGTTATTAAGAAACAGTGATAAAGACTATTAACTAGCAATAACTTATAAAGAGAGTCAATGTATGGTGCGAATTGACATAAGTTACTAGTGAAGCTACTTTTGAGTTTCATCGGGATGACCGTTATCTAATTAAGACCAAAACTAGGATGGTACCGCGTATAAAACGCTCCTAGAAGCTGGTCTTTTTTTTGTATTTAAGGAGGAATTATGAAACTATATTTAATAACAGGCAATTCAGGTAGTGGTAAAGATGAATTAGGACATTTACTAAAAGAAGAGTTAACTAGTCAAGGAAAGAAAACTTGTCTTTTAAAAATAACTAGACCACTGTATGAATTATGTAAAAATCATTTTGGTTGGAATGGGGACATGGATAATAAGCCAAGAGACTTACTTCAGACATTAGGAATCGAAGTTATTAAAGGAAAACTTCATAAAAAAGATTATCTTCTAAATAGTTTAATTGAGGAAATGGAAATATTAGATTTATATTTTGACGTAGGAATTATTACAGATATAAGATTAGTTGAAGAACTAGAAAAACTAACATCTAAATTTGATGCGACAACAATTTTAATAAAAAGAGTAAACAATTTATCAAAACTTAGTGTAAAACAACAAAAACATCTAACAGAAAATGACTTTTTACGATATAATAAATATGATTACAAGATTGATAATACAACTTTAGACAAATTAAGAGAAGAAAGTCTAGTAATATTAGGAGGAAGTAAAGATGAATAAATTAATTGCTATAGTAGGAATGAGTGGTAGTGGGAAAAGTGTTGTTACTGATTACTTAGAACAAAAAGACTTTAAAAAAGTATACTTTGGGGGAGTGGTAATTGAAGAACTAACTAAAGCCAACTTAGAAATAACACCAGAAAACGAAAAGTATATGCGTGAGAAAATAAGAGAAGATCATGGTATGGCAGCAATGGCAATTCTTTCGCTTCCTAAAATAAAAAGGTTGTTAAACGAAGGAAATGTTATTATAGATGGACTGTATTCATGGGAAGAATATTTGGTTTTAAAAGAAAGTTATCCTGATATTAAAGTAGTTTCAATCGTTGTAGATAAGAACTTAAGACACGAGCGTGTTTCAGTTAGGCCGCTAAGACCTCTTAATAACGAAGAAATTAAAATAAGAGATGCATCAGAAATAGAAAAACTTAATAAAGGTGGACCAATTTCTATTGCGGATTACTATTTATTAAACAATACAACATTCAATGACTTATATAAACAAATAGACCAAGTGTTACTAAAAGGAGTAGATGAAAATGCGTAAAATGACACATAATGAAATAAGAACAATGTGGTTTACTTTCTTTACTGAAAAGAATCACGAAATAATAGAAAGTGCACCATTAGTACCCATTGATGATAATAGTTTATTATGGGTAAATGCCGGAGTAACACCTTTAAAAAAATATTTTGATGGATCAGTTGTACCTGATAATAAAAGAATAACTACTATTCAAAAATGTATTAGAACTAATGATATAGAAAACGTAGGAGTTACGAAAAGACACCAAACTTTCTTTGAAATGATGGGTAATTTTTCGATTGGTGATTACTTCAAAGAAGAAGCTTGTGAGGGGGCTTATGAATTACTAACTAGTGATAAGTGGTTTGCTATCCCTAAAGATAAATTATATTTTACTGTCTATACAAAAGATCAAAAAACTTTTGATAAATGGCTATCACTTGGAGTAGAAGAGAGTCACATTGCTAAACTAGATGGAAACTTTTGGGAAATAGGAGAAGGACCATGTGGACCAGATACAGAAATTTTCTTTGACCGTGGTGAAAAATACGATGTTAATGGTACTGCTTTAGAAAACTTCTTTAAAGATGAAGAACAAGAAAGATATGTTGAAATATGGAATAATGTCTTCAGTCAATACAATGCAAAAAAAGACTTAGCAAGAAATCATTATAAAGAACTACCACATAAAAATATCGATACAGGGGCAGGATTAGAAAGATGGTGTTCAATATTCCAAGATGTCGATAGTAACTTTGATACAGATTTATTATTTCCTATTATTCAAGGAATTGAAAATCTAACTGATACTTTGTACGAAGGTCAAAAAGAATATAAGATAATTGCTGACCATGTAAAGGCTTTAACATTCGCTCTAGCAGATGGCGCATACTTTGAAAACATTGGAAGAGGATATGTCCTAAGAAGATTACTGAGAAGAAGTGTACGTATGGGTAAAAAAATAGGGCTAAATGAACCATTTATGTATAAATTAGTAAGTAGTGTAGTTGATACAATGAAAGAAGCATACCCATACCTAGAAGAAAAACAAGGTGTTGTAAAAACACAAATAGTTGCTGAAGAAAGATTGTTTCATCAAACATTATCTTCAGGAGAAAAAAGATTATATCAATTAATGGATGAATCATTAGATAAGACTATTTCTGGTAGTGATGCTTTTAAATTATATGATACATATGGCTTCCCATTTGAATTAACAGAAGAATATTTAGAAGAAAAAGGATTTACTGTTTCTAAAGAAGAATTCGATAAATACATGGAAGAACAAAAGAAACTTGCTAAAGCTAGTATGAAGAAAAATAATTCTTTTGGAACACAACAAGAAGCATTGATGTCATTACAAAAAGAATCAACATTCGTCTATGACCAATATGAATTGAAAAGTAGTGTTATAGCTTTAATAAAAGAAGATGAGTTAGTTAGAGAATTAGAAAAAGAAGGATATCTTGTTTTAAAGAAAACTTGTTTTTATGCAACTAGTGGAGGACAAATTAACGATACAGGTATGATTATTGGTAAAGACTTTAAAGCAAGAGTAACAGATTGTTTCAAAGGACCAAACGGACAACACATTCACAAAGTTAAAATACTAAAAGGTAAAATAAATATCAAAGACGATTGTGAATTAATTATCGATAAAGAAAGAAGAGAGCAAATAGAAAGAAACCACAGTAGTGTACACTTACTACAATATGCTCTTAGAACTGTTGTTTCTGATACAATAAAACAAGCAGGAAGTTCAGTAGATAATGAAAAGTTAAGATTTGACTTTACTTATACAAATAAAATAATGGATGAAGAACTACTACAAGTAGAGAAAAGAGTAAACGAAATAATATCTTCATCAGTAATGAGTTATATTGAAGAAATGAATATTGATGCCGCTAAAGAAAAAGGAGCCCTAGCACTATTCTCAGAAAAATATAAAGATGATGTTAGAGTAGTAGAGTTAGGTGATTCAATTGAATTATGTGGAGGAACTCACGTAAGAAATACTAAAGATATCCAAAAGTTTGCGATTATTAATTGTTCATCAATTGGTAGTAATACATATCGTATTGAAGCAACAACAGGAATGTATATAGAAAATGCTTTGTTCTTACAAATTAAACCATATAATGATGAAATGATTAAACAACTAATGAAAGCTAAAACTATTATGACTAAAGCTAAAACCGAGGGCATAGACTTAGTGTTTGATGTGGACATCAATAACGATAAACCGGTCTCTTACCAAGACGTAATCTTTAATAAAAATGAATTAGAGTACATCCAAAATGAAGTTAAAAAATTAGAGAAAACATATTTGGAACAACAACAAAAGAATGCTACTAGTGATTTATCTAAATACTTAGATCATCAACAAGAAATAAATGGCATCAAGACAATTATTTTAAAAACAGATAATCAAGATAGCCAAGTATTAAAAACAGTTGCTGATGAATTAGTTAATCAACTAGGAAATGCTTTCGTTTTATTTGCTAATATTAAAGATGAAAACAATGTTAACTTTACAGCAGGTAAAAGCATTAGTGATATAGATAATATTTTAGAAGACATCAAAAAGGAAATTAACTAATGAATTATTTATTAGTAACTAATAATGAATACATAGTCAAAAAGACAATTTCTAAACTATTTAAAGAACATAAACTAACTGAAGAAATGTTAACTACTTATAATCTAGCAGATCAAACATTAGAAGATGTTTTAGAAGACTTAGATACATATTCGTTCTTAACACCTAAAAAGATCATCATTAGTCGCAGTTCAAATTTCTTGAATAGTGATAAAT
>CAYJBD010000068.1:0-5116 GCA_964368465.1 uncultured Muribaculaceae bacterium | reverse complement strand
ACATAGCATTTATATCATCCATTGGTATTACTGTTCCTGGGTTAGAACTTACTAGTGTTGCTCTATTTGTTTCGGTTACTGTTACAGCATTAGCCCACATTTGTTCATCATAGTTATACCAAATACTATTAGTATCTGCTTTTAACCATTCATCTTGTGTTTCATCGTATACTACCGGGATCATATCTCCTACCAATTCTGGTGCATTAGGAGAAGTTCCATAACTAGGTAATTCATCACATGCTGTACTTTGTTTACCTTCTACTTCTACTATTCTAGTACTTATTGTATAGTTATTACTATTATCTTTTGATATATATTTAATTAGGAAATTACCTGCTACTGCGATATTAGGGTCTCCTACTTTGATAATTGAAGTTCCCCCTGTATATCCAGGGTCAGTGTATACTGTGTCTATTTGTTGAATATAAGGATTATCTCCTGTTAGAGTTATTGTTGGTCCTGTTTGTCCAGTTGCATAAACATTAACACTTCTAACACTAGATCCTTTGTTTCCATCACTATCAGTATTAGAATAATATATTAAATACATTCCTGGTATGCTTGTATCGATACTTGTTATATTATTACATACTCCGTTTTCATTACATGATTTATATGTTGTTTCTAATCCTGTGTTATTTTCTACTCCAGGGTCAGTAAAGGCACTATTTTGAGTAATTGTAAAAGGGTTGTTTCCTACTATTACTGGTGCTGTTGAATTACTATTTCCTAAATATTCTATATCATCTTGGATAGCTTCTACAATTATTTTCCCATGATAATATTTATTTAGAGCTTCGTTTCCTGCATTATAATCAATCCACATTTTTATATTATGTGTATTACTATTACCTGAAGCTGTCAGTGCTGTTTTAATGATGTATTCATTACTAGAAAGAGTACTTAATAAGACAGGGTCACTTCCATCAATACTTACTTTTATCATTGAGTGGTCTAGTAATTGACTTGTTGCATCATTCGCCGTTATCATTCCTTGATCATCTACTATTTTTATTTTATATGCTACTGTTAATGTTCCATTATTAGTTACTTTAAATGTATATCCTGGTGTACTAATACCTTCACTATCACTTACAGGAAAAGCTCCATTTAGATTTAGGATATTTCCAATTCCATCAGTACTTTCTTCAAAGTTAATGGCTAGATTACCTGATTCAACTGTACTATAATTAGCACTTGTCTCAGTATCACTAAATAAGGCATAAGATGAACCTACTGCAAAAGAAGTTATTGTCAACACTGTTAAAACTGTTAAAATAAACTCTCTTCTTGTTAACTTACTTCTTTTCAAAGTATTTACTTCTTTATACTCTTGTTTTTCATCAAATCTTTGTTTTAGTTTCTTATTCCAAAGTTTCATTTTAACCACCACTTTACTTTATTATTTCTTCAATTGTTCCAAAATCGTTATATTCTAATATATAGTTTGTAGTTATCTCTTCAGTTGTTTGATATGTTCTATAAGGTGTTATATCTAATTCTACTTTTATTACTTCTTCTTCATCTAAATATAATTTAATAGTGTTAGGACTATCTGCTATATCGATGGCTTGATTATCTAATATGTCAACCATTGTAGTTGTACTTATTTGATATTCTAAAACTGTTTCTTTTTCTGCATACTCTGTTTTAGAAATAAACTTACTATTTTTTACTAATTGATTAATTGTCTTAATATCTGTTAATTTTGAATATGGAATTATTTCTTCTTCTGAATCATATAGTTCCCATTCTCCGTTATTTATTAAAACAGTTCCATTATTATTAAAGTATTCTGCTATTTGATTATTTATATTAACTGTGTATTTTTCTTTTTCTAAAAGTTTTTCACCTTCGATTACAGTTATTTCATTTTCTTCTGTCAAAGTATATTTAAACTTATAATTTTGTTCATTAATCATATCAATTGAATATGTTGGTAAGTTACTTTCTTCTTCTCTTTTTATTTGTTCTGCTTCTTGTGTTAAATCACCAGCATATGATATAAAGAACATAAAAAAGAAAATGTAAAAGACAAAGAATGCTATTCCCTTTACTCTAGGAGAAAACATTGGTTCTTTGTTTTGTTCTTGGTCTTTATTTTTCTTTTTATTAAATATAGCCATATTATACTCCTACACTTTTCGTTTCTGGTAGAGTTGAACCACCGTCTATTATTATTTCTTGTCCTGTTATATAACTAGACTCTTCACTTGCTAGGAATGCTGCAAGATTGCCTAATTCTTCTATTGTTCCTAATCTTTTCATTGGTATTCCTGCTTTGATTCCATCTATAACACTTGTTGGGTTAGAAGAATTGCTATCTTTTGCTATTCCTTCAACCATTGGTGTCATAATATATCCTGGCATTATGGCGTTTACATTTATATTGTAGTCTACTAGTTCTATGGCTAGTGCTTTAGTAAATCCTATTAGAGCAGCTTTAGTTGTGGCATATGCTACTTCACCTGGGTCTGCTACTTTTGGTCCTGTTACACTAGATAAGTTGACTATTTTACCATATTTATTTTTCTTCATAAATGGTACTACTGCTTTAGTCATATTCCAAGTACCTTTGATATTTATATCGAAGTGATAATCTCTTACATCATCAGTCATTTCATCAAAGTTTTCTAATTTTGCTACACCTCCATTAATTACCAATATGGCTATTTTTCCTTTTTTATCAATGATATCTTTAGCAATCATATCAAGCATTTTAGCATCTCTTATATCGGCTTTATAACCTAGAATATCAGGATTTTTAAGTTCTTGTAGGAGATCATTTAATTTATCAGAATAATCAATTATTACTACTTCGGCACCTTGATTTAAAAACACTTTTACAATACCTAAACCATTACCCATGGCACCACCAGTAATGATTGCTACTTTACCCTTCAATTTCATATACTCACCCTTATATTAATTATATCAAAAAAAAAGAATTTTAACCACCCTTTTTTTACAATTGATTTGGATTGAAGTCTATATCAATTGTTATCTTATTATTTACTTTATAATGATCAGTCATTTCTTCTAGGACAGGATATAGATTATCTTCTTTTTTATACTTGATAATAATACCAAAGCGGTAAACGTTTTTAACTCTAAATATACTACAAGTAGATGGACCAATCAATATAGAATTTGTTAATTTCTGTTCTAGTTTTTTCTTTATTTCAATAGAAGTTCTACTTGCTATATCATAATCTTCACTCATTATTTTAATATAAGTTAAATAATAATATGGCGAATATTTTAATTGTCTTCTAATATTCATTTCTTCTTGATAAAAACCTATATAATCATGATTTTTAGCATACTGGATAGCATAGTTATCTGGATTATATGTTTGAATAATAACTTCTCCTTCTAAGTCTTTTCTTCCACTTCTTCCACTTACTTGATCTAGTAGTTGAAAAGTATATTCACTACTTCTAAAATCTGGTATATTAAGACTAGTGTCAGCATTTATTACTCCTACTAGGGTTACATAAGGGAAATCAAGTCCTTTAGCAACCATTTGAGTACCAAGCAAAATATTGTACTCTTTATTTTGAAATGATTTGATTATTTTCTCATGTGATCCTTTAGTGGATGTAGTGTCATAATCCATTCTTACTACTTTAGCATTCTCAAAAGTTTTGATTAGTTCTTCTTCTACTTTTTGAGTACCTGTCCCTAGGGTTGATAGTGCTTCTTCATGACAACTAGAGCATGTTTCAACTAGTTTTTTAGCATAACCACAGTAGTGACATCTAAGCATATTTGATGTTTTGTGATAGGTTAGTGAAATATCACAGTTAGGGCACTTTTCTGTTTCTCCACAGCTTTTACAACTTACAAAAGATGAATATCCTCTTCTATTTAATAAAAGTATTACTTGTTCTTCTTTTATTAGTCTTTTTTCGATTTCTTCTTTTAGTTTTGTAGAGAATAGGAAATTCCCTTTTTTTACTTCATCTGACATATCAACTATTTCTACTTTAGGCATAGCTTTTTGATTTACTCTTTGTTTTAATTCTAGAAGGGTGTAAATATTTCTGGTTGTTCTAGCGTAAGCTTCTAGAGTTGGAGTAGCACTTCCTAATAATACAGGACAGTTGTGATGTTCACTTCTTTTAATAGCAATATCAATAGCATCATATTTAGGATTATTATCTTGTTTATAACTAGTTGTGTGCATCTCATCAATTATAATAATACCAATATTATTAAGTGGTGCGAAAATAGCACTTCTAGCACCTATGACAATTTTAACTTCTTCTTTATTTATCTTACGCCATTCATCATACTTTTCACCATCACTTAAACCACTATGTAAAACGGCTATATTATTACCAAAGCGACTTTGAAAACGGTTAATCATTTGGGTTGTTAAAGTTATTTCTGGTACTAGGAGAATACTAGTTTTATTTTGTTTTAAACATTCTTCAATTAGTTCCATATATACTTCTGTTTTACCACTACCAGTAACACCGTGTAATAAAAAAGTTTCTTGCTTATTAAAAGATGCTTGGACTTGGTCTTTTACTTTTTGTTGATTTGGTGTTAGTTTATGTATCTCTTTTTGTTCAATAGTACTTTGATAACGATAAACTTCTTCTTTAATAAATTTCACTATATTTCTTTTTTCTAATGTAGTAATAGAACTTGGTGATATTTCTTTTAATTCACTTTTCAAAACTTTTTTCTTATTCTTTAAGATATCTATTATTTCTTGCTGTTTAGGATTTAATTTAGTATTTATAACTTCATCTATTAAAACAACATAAGTTTGATATTTTTTATTAACACTACTTCCGTACTTTGCCTTAAGGGCTTTAGGTAACATTACTTGGTAACAGTTAATTAAATTGGCTAAAGTCTTTTCTTTAATATATTTGCCTAGTTCTAATAGTTCTTTATTTAAAACTATTTCTTCATCTACTACTTCGATTATTTCTTTTAACTCTTCACTACTTTTATCCTTTATATTTAATATAAAGCCTTCTAATGTTTGTTTACCAAATGGTACAACTACTCTTTTACCAATACTTAATTTATCAATTAGTGTTATAGGGATTAAGTAATCAAATACTTTATCAATACTTCTTGCTGATATTTGTAC
>CAYJBD010000067.1:3838-5146 GCA_964368465.1 uncultured Muribaculaceae bacterium | reverse complement strand
GTTTGATCTCCAAATGTACAACACATTACAATACCAGTACCTTTTTCAGGATCAACTTTTTCATCTGCCATAATTGGAACTTCCATATTAACAACAGGAATACTAGCAGTTTTACCAATTAAGTGTTTATTCTTATCATCTGTTGGATTAATAAACACTGCTACTATAGCAGGCATTAACTCAGGTCTAGTAGTAGCAATTGTAAATACTTCATCACTATCTTTAACATTAAAATTAACATAATTAAATGTTGTCTTAATTGTTTTCGTTTCTAACTCTGCTTGTGCAATTGATGTCAAACACTCATTACACCACAATGCAGGACTTTCCTTATGATAACAATGTCCCTTATTAACTAAATCTAAAAACGATGCTTGAGATATTTTAATTGTACTAGGACTAACCGTTTTATAAGCTAAATTCCAATCAGTACTAACCCCTAATTTTCTAAACAAATCCATAAATTCATTTTCATATTTATTAGTAGTACTATAACAAAGCTTAGAAAACTCTTCTCTTCCTATTTCATGAGCTTTTTTACCTTGTTCTTTTTCAACTAATCTTTCACTAGGTAATCCATTATCATCAAATCCAAATGGATAAAAAACATTATATCCTTTGATTCTTTTATATCTAGCTGTCATTTCTGCTTGTGCATAAGAGAAAATATGACCAATATGAATTTTACCATTAACTGTTGGTGGCGGTGTATCAATAGAATAAACTTCTCTACCATCCTCACTAAATTCATAAACATTATTTTCTTTCCAATAATTTAACCACTTTGCTTCTTTTTCTATCGCAATGTACTTCTTATCTAACATATTATCACCCTTTCTTAATAAAAAAACGATAACCCATCCCCAAAGGACGAATTATCGTGGTACCACCTTAATTTATACTCTATAGAAGATATCGGTTCTACCCGTTTTAAACTAACTTTGCAACCTTCATATATTAATAATATTAGTTTCCACCAACCACTAATTCTCTATCACTACTAAATATATTACTCCTCAAAGGTCCTCGTTTAACAAACATATTATAACAAATGATTTTATAAAAATCAACGAAATTTAGATATTAACTTAAACAATTTATAATGCCATGTAATAGGTAATTCAAACTCACCAATTAATTCTTCAACATACCCATTAAAACCTTTTTTAAACAAGTAGATTCCATAACCTTCTGGCTTATCGGCAATATTAGCAGGAATACCATAAAAATTATATTTCTTATGTCCATTTCTTATTCCATACTTTATCATTTCCCATTGAATTAAATATTGAGAATTAAAACTTAAAT
>CAYJBD010000067.1:0-3828 GCA_964368465.1 uncultured Muribaculaceae bacterium | reverse complement strand
TTAAATATTCCTCTTTATTACCACCAAATAAGTAAGTGACTTCAGGATCAAACATTGTGAACATAGCACCCGACATCGTTATTACAGATTTACCAGTTGTTTCTTTAATATTTTTAGCTTCATTAATACGATTAGTTAAAATATTAATATCATTGTTTAATTCCTTTTGTAAACCCTCACTACTCTTATTATCTTTTATTTTATCTAATTTATCTTGTTTAGAAGTTAACTCATCAGTACTCCTACTAATATATTCATCTAAATCAAGTTCTGAAACAATAAATCTAACTTCTTTTTTATAATAAAATTCATTATACATAGTTTCAAAATATTCAAGATTTCTAGTAGCAAACTTCTTTCTTTCACTAGTAGCTAACATAATATTTCTAAAATCATTTAACTCATCATAAGAAAGTTCTCTTATTCTAACACCGATTTTTTCAACCTTTTTAATTGTATTTCTAGTATTAGCTTTCATCTCTTTCAAAATTTGCTCTTCTGTTTTGTTTTCAATATCTAAAGAAAACATCCAACTAGCTTGCTCTTCTTTTACTAACGGAACTTTAATAAAACCTAAGTTTTTCATATCATCTACGATGTAACTATTGTCATATCCTTCTTCTACTACATTACCATCTATATCTCTTTGTCTAATATTAATATAAGGATCAACTCTAAAAACATATCCATTATTATCTTTAACATACTTCTTTATTTCTTCTACAAAAAACTTTAATAACTCCTTGTTTTCAAAATCTAATAATAATCCTCTAGGAGAATAAAATTCCTTTTTACCAAGTTTCTTAGTTCTATAAAAAACCATACTGGCAGCTAATAAACTATTTTTATCCTTAACACCTAAATAAACTACATTCCAATTATTTAACTTTCTTATTTTTGCAATACTAGAAGCACTTAAGAAAGTTTTAAGTGGATGTTTCACCCAAAAATCATTATACTCTTTTTCTGTTAATTCACTAAATTGCATTATATCTCCTTCTTCCACTATTATATTGTTATTCAACTTAATTAACGTTTTATCTTCACATACAATTGATAAGCAAAATATAAAAATTTATTAACTACAAAATCAAATTGCCCAATAAATTCAGTATATTCTCCACCCAGTCTTTTCTTAAACAAATGAATTCCATAAAGACTATTTTCTTTAATCGGATTTCCAGTAGTTCCAAAAAAATCAATCATATTTTTACCATCTTCTACAGAATCTTTAATTATTTGATAATATACTAAATAATTAGCATTCAAAAATTTCAATTCCCGATTATTCCCACCATGTATAGTCCATGCATAATCATTATACTTTGCTGTCATAATAGATGACAAAATCAATTCTTCTTCTTTTATTTTATTTATTTCTTCTAACTCAGAATTCAATTTATCAATCTTTTTATCTAAGTCCGCAAGAACTGTTTCCTTAACTATTTTTTCTTTTTTTTCCACATGTTCTGTTATTAACTTTTGATATACTGTTTTAAGCTTAGCTATATTAGCTTTAACAATATAAACATCACTCATATCATTATTATTCAATACATCAAAATAATGTTGATAGTATTCCAAAGAAGATTGAACAATTCCTCTTTCTTCACCTGTATTTTCCATTGTTAAATAAAAATTTTTCACATCATCACTAGAGCCCTTATAAATTTCTAACTCAAAAGGATTATTTTTATTTAATATTTTCCTAGTAGTAGCATGAAAACCACTATATACTTTTTCCATATCACTATCAAGTTTTAATCTAAAAGTATAACGTGGCTGACTACCTAAAAACTCTTTATAAAAGCCTTTGTGTTTATAACCAATCGACTTGAAAAATGAAACCAACTCAAAATTATTTTCACCTTCTATTCCATTACCATCTTCATCAATACTTTGTAATTTGATATCAGGATCAATTCTAAAAAAGAAATTCTTATGTTTTTTAGTAAAAGACTTAATATGACCCGTAAACTCTTTTATAAGAGACAGATCAGTATAATCTAATATAAAACCTCTAGGACAATATATATAACCATATTTACCCAATATTTTCTTTTCTAGAAGCAACGCTGTAGCAACTAACACATTATCTTTAAAAAGACCAACATAATACGGTTTAAACGCTTTATATTTTTGCACTTCTCCCCAATGATAACTTTGCATAAAATGTTTTTTATCATGATTAAATACAAATTCTTCATAAACATCAAATTCTAAATCTTCAACAAATTGATACATATATATTCTCCTACTAATATAAATATTATATCAGTTATTACTAGTATAATCAATTTATTTACTATAAAACAAAAAAAGACCCTAAGGTCTTTTAATAAGTATTATTCTTCAATTATTTAGTAACTTCAGAAACAACACCAGCACCAACAGTTCTTCCACCTTCACGGATAGAGAATTTAGTTCCTTGTTCAATTGCAATTGGGTGAATTAACTCAACATCAATTGAAATGTTATCTCCTGGCATTACCATTTCAGTACCAGCTGGTAACTCGATTACACCAGTTACGTCTGTAGTTCTGAAATAGAATTGTGGACGATAATTTGCGAAGAATGGAGTATGTCTTCCACCTTCTTCTTTACTTAATACATAAACTTCAGCTTTGAATTTAGTATGAGGTGTAACTGATCCTGGTTTAACAAGAACTTGTCCACGTTCAACGTCTTCACGAGAAATACCACGTAATAATACACCAGCATTATCTCCTGCTTCAGCGTAGTCTAATTGTTTTCTGAACATTTCGATTCCAGTTACAACTGTTTTAGTTGTATCTTTTAATCCAACGATTTCAACTTCATCATTAAGTTTAAGTTCTCCACGTTCAACACGTCCAGTAACAAATACATCTTCAATACTCATTAAGAATGGTTTTGAATTATCTCTTTCAGGAGTTGGAATCCATTCATCTACATTTTTCATTAATTCTAAAACAGCATCTACATATTTTTGTTCTCCTTCAAGAGCTTTTAATGCAGATCCACGAATAACTGGAGTGTTATCTCCATCAAATCCGTATTCTGTTAATAAATCACGAACTTCCATTTCAACTAAGTCTAATAACTCAGCATCATCAACCATATCTTCTTTGTTGATGAATACTACCATTTTAGGTACCCCAACTTGACGAGCAAGTAAGATGTGTTCTCTAGTTTGTGCCATTGGTCCATCAGTACCAGCGATAACTAGAATAGCTCCATCCATTTGAGCAGCACCTGTGATCATGTTTTTAACATAGTCAGCATGTCCTGGACAGTCTACGTGTGCATAGTGACGCGCATCTGTTTGATACTCAACGTGAGATGTATTAATTGTAATACCACGTTCTTTTTCTTCTGGTGCTTTATCGATATTAGCATAATCAGTAAAACTTGCATAAGCAGAGTTATAATCTGATAATACTTTAGTGATAGCAGCAGTTAAAGTAGTTTTACCGTGGTCAACGTGACCGATTGTACCAATGTTAACATGTGGTTTTGAACGGTTAAATTTTTCTTTTGCCATTTTTATTTCTCCTTTTCTTTTTTCTCTATTATATTTTACCTAACAATTGAATATTTTTCAACTGTTTTCTTTCATTTATCATCTTACTGATAAATAATTTATAATACCGAAGAGTAATTAAACTCTCCGTTATTAATTTAATTAATTTCCACTCTTTTTAATGATATCTTCTGCAATATTCTTAGGAACATCTTCATAGTGATCAAATTCCATGATGAATGTTGCTCTACCTTGTGTATTTGAACGCAAATTAGTAGCATATCCAAACATTTCTGAAAGTGGTACCATCGCACTAAGTTTGATAG
>CAYJBD010000066.1:1061-5217 GCA_964368465.1 uncultured Muribaculaceae bacterium | reverse complement strand
ATAACTCATCTGTTGGTAATTTTAACTCATAAGACTTAGTATTATTCTTTTTATCTACTGATTTTAATTCTCCTAAGAACTCCCCTGCTTTTAAAGCTGGATAAAAATCAAATGTTAGTTTCTTATATGCAAGCATATTATATTTTCTAACTGATCTCTCTTTCTTACGAAAATCATTTTCATCCAAATATTCAAATAAATAAAGATGTTTCATAATATTCAACCCCCCGTATCTTAAGTTCCTGAACTCTCAAGATGTGTATATTATACCACAAAGTGTCAAATATGTCAAACAAAACTTATCTTTATCACTATTAGTCGACAAATTCATTTAATTGATCAATTGGCATAAATCCACTCTTTTTATCAACAACTTCTCCATTTTTAAATAAAATTAAAGTTGGTACAGACATAACTCCATACTCCCTAGCTAAATCTTCATTACTATCAATATCAACTTTAACAACTCTAACATCGTCTCGCTCTTCACTAAACTTTTCTAACACTGGCCCTATCATCTTACAAGGACCACACCAAGTAGCAAAGAAATCAACTAATACTCTACCCTCACTTATTTCTTTTTTTAAATCATTATTTTCTACATATACTATCATAAATTCTCCTATCTATATTCATCCAATAATTTATCAAGCCCTACTACTGTATCTAACTTATCATTAGCAATCAATACTTCAACACTCTCAACTGTAACAACACTATGTTTAAGCATACTATCCATTGCATTTAAATTTAATTGATTAACATCTTCTGTTTCATTAAACTCTTTTATATATTCATATATCTCATTAACACTATCATTAGTATTACTAACTACACTAGTTAAAATCGGTGTATTATTTACCATACCATGAGCAAGTTCTGAATCTTGAAATATTGACAAACCAAAAGCCGGTTGTCTTAAAAAGAATAAAGCAAGCATAACTATTACATACCCTTCTATAAGTCCTAAAACAAATCCAAGTATCTTAGATGGAATAGCAAGTATAATTGTAAACTTAAGAATCTTCTCAAACACTCCAGTAACTAATAAAACTATTCTAAGAAGTGCTACTAGTATCCCAAAGATAATTAAAAAAGCAAAAGACTGATACATCAATACATTTAAACTAATCGCCCCTTCTAATGACCCAAAGAAATCAAAAAACGGCATTACACTCATGAAAAAATCTGCTAATGGATCTTTAAACATAAAAGATAAAATAAAAACCAATATCATCCCTACAACATTAACTGCTTCAGTAAAAAAACCTCTTTTTAAACCAATAACACCAAACAAACCAATCATTAATAAAATAACTACATCAATAATATTCATACTTCAATCCTCTCTATTTATATTATAACTCAAAATAAAAAAATATGCTATAATATTAATAAGAGGTGGACACATGAATATCGTATTCAAAATAAATGACGAAGTAAAAAATAAAATGCTTGAATATTATCAAGATAAAAAAAGAGACAAAGTAATTCCCTATGTAGTTTTCCAAGCTGAAGAAGAAGACACAGTAATAACTTTATACGAATCTAATAAAGTAATGTTCCAAGGAACAAGTGCTGATGTTGACGCTTCTATGTGGCAAATAATGATGGGCACTACTCCTGAAGATAAAAAAGAACAAGAAAAAACTTATAATAAATATTATAACTGTAGTTCTATTGGATCAGATGAAGTAGGAACAGGAGATTACTTTGGACCTATCGTAGTAACATCTTGTTATGTACCAAAAGAAGAAATAGAATACTTAGAAAGTCTAGGTATAAAAGACTCTAAAAAACTAGATGACACTAAAATATTAAAAATAGCAAAAGAAATATCACAAAGAATAAAGTATAAAAGTATAATACTATCTAACAAAGAATATAATAATACACATTCAGCAGATCTAAATATGAATAAAATTAAAGCAGTACTGCATAACAAAGTCTTATATAATATAGTTCAAGAAACAAAAAACTATGATTATATAATAGTAGATGAGTTTGCTAAAGAACATAGTTATTACAATTATTTAAAAGATGCTAATCCTGTTCAAAGAGGAATAACATTTATGACTAAAGCAGAAGACAAAAACCTAGCAGTAGCTTGTGCTTCTATTATAAGTAGATATATCTTTTTAAAAGAGTTTGATAAATTATGTGACGAACTACACCTACCACTAGTTAAAGGAGCAGGTCCTGCCGTAGATAAAAGTGGTGAAGAAGTAGTAGAAAAATACGGAAAAGACAAGTTAGAAGAAGTTGCTAAACTAAACTTCAAAAATACCCAAAGAATATTAAAGACACTAGTTATCTAGTGCCTTTTTTATTTATAAACTTTATTAAATATTTTCCCCGTAACAATTTCATCAGTACTACTATGTTGCACTTTATCTAAAACATTATCAGTCAATAAATCCATTTGTTCTACTAATGTAACTTCCACATCAGTAAGAGATTTTAAAATATCATAATTATGTCTAATTACATAGTAATTACTTTCTTCATCTACAACAGTAAAAGATTCAACTATACTATTATCAACAACTTCAACTTGATTATAACAAAGTGCTACTGAGTCATTACTTATATTATCTTCGAAAGTACTTTTTCCAGTTACCTCTAGATCATTAATAAATAAAGCGCCACTTTCAATCGCACTTATTAAATTCTCTTTTTTTCTACTAGGTACAGAAATAAATTTCAAAGTAGCCTGATCAGTAATAATATCTTCTCCTATATTAGGATTAATTATTAAATTAGTTAAAGAAAATTCATCACTTACAACTTCCTCTCCTACTTTAATATTCCCAGCAACTAAGATACAACTAGTAACCCCTACTATCATCGCACTTGTAACAACTAAATTTTTAATTTTATCTTTATTAATCTTTCTCATACATCCCCCTAAAGTTAACTTATTATAGCACAATAAAAGAAAAAAGCAATTACTTGCTTCTTAATCTCTAAAATACTCATTACATTTATTAAGTAATGTAACGATTGCTAAATGTTGTGGACACGCTCTTTCACATGCTTTACAATCAATACAAGCAGTAGCATCTGTTTCTAAACCATTATACCACTCTTTCACCTCATCTTCATTTAAATAAGGATTCTCTAATTGATGATTATATCTCTCAAATATTTTTGAAATAGGTATTCCCATAGGACATCCCTCTTTACAATAATCACATCTAGTACAATTAATAATATTATAACTTCTAAATAATTCTTCCGCATTATGATAACATTCTTTTTCTTCTTCTGTTAATGTATTAGCATCATATTTACTAAATGTTTCACAGTTTCTTTCAACATCTTCAACAGATCTCATACCACTAAGAATTACTTTATTATTGTCAAAATCAGCAATATATTTAAAAGATACTTCAGCATCACTTAAACCAGCAAATTTTTCATCTAAAATATTTCTAACTGCTTTAGGTACATGTGTAAGTCTACCTCCTCTTAAAGGTTCCATAATAACAACTTCTACACCCTTACTCTTAGCATATTCATACATCTTTAAAGCATCTTGATCATATGCATCTACATAGTTAAATTGCAATTGACAAAACTCCCATTTAAAGTCATCAATTATCTTAACAAAAGTATCATAATCATCATGAAAAGAAAATCCAATATGTTTAACTTTCCCTAAGTCTTTAACTTCCTTAACAAAATCTTTATATTCTTCAAACTGCATATTACTAAACTTATCTTTATTTAAAGCATGAAATAAATAATAATCTACATAATCAGTTTTCATATTCTCTAATTGCTCATCCAAAAGATTCATAAAAGAATCTTTTTTAGTATAAGTAAACAAAGGTAACTTAGTTGCTAAAAAGATCTTATCACGGTCATACTTTTGAACTATTTCTCCAACAAAAGATTCATTACTACCATTACTATATACATGAGCAGTATCAAAATAATTAATCCCTTTTTCAATACACTTATCAATTATTTCCATAGCCCTATCACTATCTACTAATTCATCATTCATAGGTAATCTCATGCATCCCATTCCTAACAAAGATACATTATTACCACAAAAATTTCTATATTTCATATTAATCTCCTTATAAAAATATTATAACAAAAAAAAGTAGAATTTCCTACTCTTTTTCTATAATAGAATCCAACAAAG